>NZ_JALXPM010000058.1:0-14935 GCF_025147615.1 Brevibacterium luteolum
AACAGGCAGAGGCCTTCACCAGCCTCAGCCGCTCGCACAGCACCGCTGGATCAGCGGGCGGCGGTGCCTTCGGTGTAGTCGTCGTCGGTGTCCTTGAGCCAGGCGAACATCTTGCGCAGCTCCCGGCCGGTTGACTCGATCGGGTGCTTCTCCTCCTTGGCGCGCAGCTCGTTGAACTCCTTGGCGCCGTTCTTCTGGTCGTCCATGAAGCGCTGGGCGAAGGCACCGGACTGGATGTCGGCGAGGACGGCCTTCATGTTCTCCTTGACCTCCGGGGTGATGACCCGCGGGCCGGAGACGTAGTCGCCGTACTCAGCGGTGTCCGAGCACGACCAGCGCTGCTTGGCGATGCCGCCTTCGACCATGAGGTCGACGATGAGCTTGAGCTCGTGCAGCACCTCGAAGTAGGCGATCTCGGGCTGGTAGCCGGCCTCGGTGAGGGTCTCGAAGCCGTACTGCACGAGGTGGGAGACACCGCCGCAGAGCACGGTCTGCTCACCGAACAGATCGGTTTCGGTCTCCTCGGTGAACGTCGTCTTGATCGCACCCGCGCGCAGGCCGCCGAGGCCCTTGGCGTAGGAGAGCACGGTGTCCCAGGCCTTGCCGGATTCGTCCTTCTCCACGGCGACGAGCACGGGCACGCCGCGGCCGTCGACGAACTCGCGGCGCACGACGTGGCCTGGGCCCTTCGGGGCGACCATGATGACGTCGACACCCTCAGGCGGGGTGATGTAGTCGAAGCGGATGTTGAATCCGTGGGCGAAGACGAGCGTGTCGCCGGGGCTCAGCTGGTCCTTGATCTCGCTGTTGTAGATGTCGGCCTGCACTTGGTCGGGGGTGAGGATGACGACGACGTCAGCCCACTTCGCGACCTCGGCCGGGGTGCCGACTTCGAGTCCCTGCGCGCTGGCCTTGTCACGGCTCTTCGAGCCTTCGGACAGGCCGATGCGCACGTCGACGCCGGAGTCGCGCAGGCTCAGTGCGTGGGCGTGGCCCTGCGAACCGAAGCCGATGACGGCGACCTTCTTGCCCTGGATGACGGACAGGTCAGCATCGTCGTCGTAGAAGCGCTCTGCCATGGGATTCTCCTTGTGTTGGGGTCTGGTGGTGCTGGTCAGCGGCGGGATCGCCCGCCGCCGGGTCTTGTCTCAATCGTAGTGCCGGAACCTGAGACGGATGTCGGGGTGTCCGGATTCTGTCAGCTGGTCTGGTGGTGCTTCCGCGCCCGAGGCGGTGGTTCCGTTCCCGAGGCGGTGGGCACCTGGTCTCACACGCGCGGGGCCCTGTCGGTCATCGACTTCGATCCCCGGCCGATGGCGACCGTGCCGGATTGCACGATCTCCTTGATGCCGAAGGGTTCGAGCACCTGGCGCAGCGCGTCGAGCTTGCTGCGTTCGCCGGTGGCTTCGACACAGATGGTGTTGGGGCCGACGTCGACGATGTGCCCGCGGAACATCTCGACGGCGCTGGCGATCTGGGGCCGGGCGGCGGCGTCGGCCCGGACTTTGAAGATCATGTGCGCGCGCCGGACCGAGGCTTCGGGTTCGAGCTCGACGATTTTGATGACGTTGACGAGCTTGTTCAGCTGCTTGGTCACCTGTTCGAGGGCGACGCTGCCGACGTCGACGACGACGGTGATGCGCGAGAGCTCCTCGCGTTCAGTGGTGCCGACAGCCAGGGAGTGGATGTTGAAGCCGCGCCGGGCGATGAGGCCGGTGAAGCGGGTGAGGACGCCCGGCTTGTTCTCGACGAGCACAGAGAGGGTGTGACGGCTCATGCCTGACCTTCCTCCTCTTCCTCTGCCCCGAAGTCCGGGCGCAGATCGCGGGCGTACTGGATCTCATCGTTGCTGACGCCGGCGGCGACCATCGGCCACACCATCGCATCAGGTGGGACGGTGAAGTCGATGACGACCGGTCTGTCGTTGACCTCGAGTGCCTGCTCGATTGCGGCGTCGACGTCGTCGTTGCATTCGACCCGCAAGCCGACGGCGCCGTAGGCTTCGGCGAGCTTGACGAAATCGGGCACGCGCACGGTGTTGTGGCCGGTGTTGAGGTCGGAGTGGGAGTAGCGGCCGTCGTAGAACAGCGTCTGCCACTGCCGGACCATGCCCAGTGAGGAGTTGTTGATGATCGCGACCTTGATCGGGATCTTGTTGATGACGCAGGTGGCCAGCTCCTGGTTCGTCATCTGGAAGCAGCCGTCGCCATCGATCGCCCACACCTGCCGGTCGGGTTCGCCGACCTTGGCACCCATGGCTGCCGGCACGGCGTAGCCCATGGTACCCAGGCCGCCGGAGTTGAGCCATGAGCGGGGCCGGTCGTAGGTGACGAACTGGCTGGCCCACATCTGATGCTGGCCGACGCCGGCGCAGTAGATGCCCTCGGGGCCGGTCAGCGCGGAGATCCGCTTGATGACGTACTCGGGGTCGCACAGCCCTTCGCTGTTGTGCTCGTATCCCAGCGGGTAAGTGCTCTTCCACGAGTTGAGGACCTTCCACCAGGCTTCGTACCCGGTTTCGAGCACCTCGGGCTGCTGTTCGCGCAGCTCGCTGTGCAGCTGGCGCAGCACCTCGGCGGCGTCTCCGACGATCGGCACATCGGCGAACCGGTTCTTGCCGATCTCGGCTGGGTCGATGTCAGCGTGGATGACCTTCGCCCGTGGGGCGAAGGAACCCAGGTCGCCGGTGACGCGGTCGTCGAACCGGGTGCCCACGGCGATGAGCAGGTCGGCCTTCTGGAAGGAGGCGACTGCGGCGACGGTGCCGTGCATGCCCGGCATCCCGAGGTGCTGCTCATGGGTGTCGGGGAAGGCCCCACGCGCCATGAGGGTGGTGACGACCGGGATCTTCGTCGCCTCGGCCAGGGCGAGCAGCTCCTCTTCGGCTCCGGAGCGGATGACGCCGCCGCCGATGTAGAACACCGGCCTGCGGGCGCCTGCGATGAGCCGGCCTGCCTCGCGGATCTGCTTGGCGTGCGGCTTGAGCACCGGGCGGTAGCCCGGCAGCTGCGGCTCTTCCGGCCAGACATAGGGTGCTGTGCTGGCCTGGGCGTCCTTGGTGATGTCGACAAGGACCGGTCCGGGGCGTCCGGTGGAGGCGATGAGGTAGGCAGACACGATCGCCTGCGGGATGTCCTCGGCACGGGTGACGAGGAAGCTGTGTTTGGTCACCGGCATCGTCATGCCGACGATGTCAGCTTCCTGGAAGGCGTCGGTGCCGAGCATGTTCGAGGCCTGCTGGCCGGTGATCGCCATGATCGGCACGGAGTCCATGTGCGCATCGGCGATCGCGGTCACGAGGTTCGTCGCTCCGGGCCCGGACGTCGCCATGCACACGCCGACCTTCCCGGTGGCCGCGGCGTAGCCTTCGGCGGCATGCCCTGCGCCCTGCTCGTGGCGGACGAGCACGTGGTTGATCTTCTCGGAGTCGAGCAGCGGGTCGTAGGTCGGCAGGATGGTGCCGCCGGGAAGCCCGAAGACCGTGTCGACGCCCAGGCGCTCAAGGGTGCGCACGACTGCTTGTGCGCCGGTGAGCATCTCCGGTTCGTGATAGTCGCTGCGCCTGGCCGGGGCGGGGTGCGCCGGGCTCGGCGTCGGCGGCTGCGGAACGGCCTGTCGGGCCGGTTGCGGTGCCGGGGCGTGAGATCCCACGGAGACTCCTTTGGTCTGGTCATAAAAAACGCCCCGTACCGGATCGGTATGGGGCGCGCGGATCGTCGTCAAGCGACAGCTTACGGGTGAACCGCGCGCTGCATAATGAGGACGACGAGAATGTTGCTCATGACCCCCATCATTCCCGTCAGCGATGGGCATGTCAAATGCCGGCCGGTAACGTCCGCCTGGTGGGACGACTATGATTGCAGCGATGGAATGCGCTCATTACGATGCCGGTCGATGCCGGTCCTGCACCCTCCTGCCGCTGCCCTCTCCGGTCCGGGTGCAGCGTTCGCAGGATGAGATCGCGCGCCTGCTGACGGAGGCCACCACCGCCTCGGGCACGGCCCCTGCCGACACGTCGGGCACGGCCCCAGCCGACGCCTCGGGCGAGGCGGCCGGCATCCGCTGGCTGCCGCCGGTCACCGGCCCGGATGCCGGGTTCCGCAACAAGGCGAAGATGGTCGTCTCCGGCACCGTCAACGACCCGATCCTCGGCATCCTCGACGAGACCGGTGCCGGGATCGATCTGCGCGACTGCCCGCTGTATCCCGCTTCGGTTCTCCGGCTGCTCGATGCGGTGCCGGCGCTCATCCGGCGCGCGCAGATTCCCCCCTATGACGTCACGCGCCGGCGCGGGGAGCTCAAGCACATCATCGTCACGGTCTCTGCCGACAGTGAGCTCATGGTCCGCTTCGTGCTGCGCACGCCCAAGCCGGTCCCCCGGATCCGCGAGCATCTGAGCGTGCTCACCGATGCGGTCGACGGGGTGCGGGTGGTGAGTGCGAACATCCACCCGCAGCATTCGGCGGTGCTCGAAGGTGCCGAGGAGATCCACATCGCCGGGGATCGGCACCTGCCGATGCGCCAGGGCCGGGTGACGTTGCAGGTGCTGCCGCGCTCGTTCGTGCAGACGAACACGGCGGTCGCCGGGCAGCTGTACGAGCAGGTTGCGGCGTGGGCTGATGAGATCGAGGCCCGGCGCCGCCCGGGCACTGGGGGCACTGGCGGTCCCGGATCAGCTGACGCCGGCACTGGCGCCGGTCCTGACGCCGGGACGCTGCGAATCTGGGATCTGTACTGCGGCGTCGGCGGGTTCGCGCTGCATCTGGCCGCGCCGGGGCGCGCGGTCACCGGAGTCGAGGTCTCCGCTGAGGCGATCGCCTCAGCGCAGGCAGCCGCCGCCGAGGCGGGACTCACCGCCGATTTCGTCGTCGCCGATGCCGCCGACTGGGCCGGTGAGCAGGACGTGCTGCCCGATGTCGTCGTGGTGAATCCACCGCGGCGCGGGATCGGTGCGCTGGCCGGCTGGCTGGAGGGCTCGGGGATCTGCGATGTCATCTACTCCAGCTGCCATCCCCGCTCACTCGCCCGGGACCTCAAGCAGATGCCCAGTTATCAGGTGACGGCAGCCCGGATGCTCGATATGTTCCCCCACACCGCCCATGCCGAGGTGGTGGTGCAGCTGCGGCGCACGACGGACGCAGCCTAGTCACTTACCCGACGCGCCGTGCCGCTTCCGGTGCTCAGCGCCGGGCAATCCGATAAACGAGGCCGCCGGAGCCCTCGGCTGACAGCCACGCTCGTTCGAAGGCCTCCCGCGGATAGACCGCGCGCACACCGTCGGCGATCGCCCGGCCGGGATCATGGACGCGGACATCGCCTGCGGAGGTGACACCGGTGATGATGAGCAGATGCCCAGCCGTCGGGTAGCCGGCCTGGGGCAGCTGCTCGGAGGTGAAGGACACGGAGGCGATGAGCACCTCCCCCGCCGCCAGCAGCTCCTCGGCCTCCCGCATGCTGGCCAGCGCGTCGAGCCGTGCGTCGAAACCCTGCCCGTTCGCCCAGGCGACGTTGAACGCCCAGTTCCCGGTACCACCGTACGTGCGATCCCACACTCCGCGGATCGTCGGGTGGACGCGGTCTGCGGCGTCCTCACCGGCAGGAGACGACACTCCGGAAGCGTCCAGCCCGGCGTGCGCGCCGCCTGCGGACAGCCATTCCATCACCATCGTCAGTGACGTCGGTGAGCACCAGCTGTCGGCCTGCGCGTAGCCGTCGAGCACACCGCAGGCGTGCTGGCTGATCTGCGGCAGCCGGTGCTCGATGTCGATGCCGCGCGGAACCGAAGCGGTGATCTCCGCACGCGGCCGGGCTGGCCCGCGGGTGAGGGCATCGATCCAGTGCACGGTCACAGGTGCTGCAGCTGCCCTCGCGGCAGGCACTGCCCGGACTGCCAGATCGACGACCCGGGCCGGGCCGCCGAGTGCGGCGGTGTCGACGAAGACGGTGTCGGCGTCGGTGCGCAGACCGTGGACCTGCTGGGCGGTCAGCGTCGTCGACTCCCCTGTCCCCTGACTCGACCAGGAGGCCACGGTCACCCAATCGGAGAACGCGCCGGTCACCTCGGCAGCGGCGCGCACCCGGATCTCGGCAGTGATGCCCGGCGGGGTGTCGATGTGCCAGAACGGGATGATCTGCGTGCACGGCTGCACGTGCAGGCGCACCGTGTCCGCGGTCTCGGAACTCATGCCAGCCAGCGTAACCGACGCCGCCGTCGGCGCGTTCGCGTCTGAGCAGTCAGGGTGCGGTGCCGCGGCGTGATTCTGCCACCAGCAGGCGGAGCGGGTGAAGAAGTCCGCTGCGCATCCATGCAGGTGCCCGAAACTCCACTAGGCTGATGAATCATGCGCTCACTGTGGAGATTCTGGCCTGACGTGCGAGCACGGCTGGGCGTCTACCTCTTCATCTTCGTCCTCACCCTCGGATCGATGGGCATCGCCCTGCTCGTGCCGATGATCACCGGCTGGATCGTCGACGGGCCGATCGCCCGCGGTGACTTCGCCGGCATGCTCGCGCCCCTGGCCCTCATCCTGCTCATCGGCATCGCCGAAGCCGCCGCCGTGTGGCTGCGCCGCCGGCTCATCGCGCCGATCACCTCGCGCTGGGAAGTGCTGTGGCGCGAGCGTCTCTACGACCGGCTGCAGTACGTCGCCGTCGGCGTCCACGACGCATGGCCGGCCGGCCAGCTGCTCTCCCGCGCCGTCAACGACCTCTCCCAGCTGCGGCGGTTCTTCGCCTTCGGCCTGCAGTTCCTCATCGCCAGCCCGCTCATCGTGCTCGGCGGCGGCATCATCCTCGCGTCCCTGCACCCGTACTTCGGCATCATCGCCATCGCCGCAGCCGTCCCGACCGTGACCGCCATTGCGGTGCTCGAGCGCCGCTACCGGCTGGCCTCCCGCAGCGCCCAGGACACCATGGGCGAGATCGCCACCGACGTCGAAGAGGCCGTTCAGGGCATTCGCATCCTCAAGGCCTTCGGCCGCTCTCCCTGGGCGGCGCAGCGGTTCCGCGCCCTGTCCGAGCGGCTGCGCGGCTTCGAGCTGACGAAGGCCTATGTCGATTCGTGGATGTTCGGCGCTGCGATCATGATCCCGGTGCTTGCGCTCACGGCGATCCTGGCGGTGGGCACCTGGGGTGTGATCGGCGGGTGGATGACCGTCGGGCAGGTTATCGCCGCGCTGACGGTGACGATGTTCCTGCGCATGCCCATCGAGATGGTCGGCTTCCTCCTCGCCGACTTCCTCATGTCGGTCACCGCCGCCAATCGCTACTGGGAGGTCATGGACCTGCCCTTCGACATCACCGACCCCGACGGCGAGATCAGCGAGGACCCGCAGCCGCACAGCTACGCCGGGCACATCCGCTTCGACGCTGTCGAGTACCGCTTCGCCGATGCCGAGGAGCCGATCCTCACACACATCGACCTCGACATCGCACCAGGTGAGACACTCGCCCTCGTCGGTGCGACCGGCACCGGCAAGACAGCACTGGCCGCACTGCTGCCGCGTCTGCAGGATGTCACGGCTGGCTCCATCACCCTCGACGGCACCGATCTGCGCGACTTCCGGATCAACGAGCTGCGTCGCATCGTCTCCGTCGCCTTCGAAGACCCGGTGCTGTTCTCCACGACCGTGCGCGAGAACGTCGCCATGGGCCTCAAGCACGCCGATGACCGTGCCCTCCCGGCTGCGGAAACCGGCACCTCGGGCAGGGCAGCCGGCGCCTCGGGAACGGAAACCGCCACCTCGGGACCGGAAAGCGGCACCTCGGGACCGGCGACCAGCACCTCTGACTTGGGCGACGCGCATGGCCCCGACGCCGAGGTGTGGGAGGCGCTTGAGATCGCAGCGGCAGCCGATTTCGTGCGCCGACTGCCCGACGGTCTCGACACCGAAGTCGGCGAGCAGGGCCTGTCGCTGTCGGGCGGTCAGCGCCAGCGGCTGGCACTGGCGCGCGCCGTCATCGGCAAGCCCCGGGTGCTCGTCCTCGACGACCCCCTCTCCGCTGTCGACGTCGACACCGAGGACCGCGTGCAGACGGCACTGCGGCGAGTGCTCGGCGATTCGACGACACTCGCCATCGCCCACCGGCCCTCCACCGCTGCCCTGGCCGACCGGGTGGCGGTGCTCGAGGGCGGACGGATCACCGACACCGGCACCCACGACGAGCTGCTGGCCCGCAACCGCCACTACCGCGACCTCATGGGTGCCAGCTCACATGCCGCTGCCGAGACTGAGGAGGTGCGCCGATGAGTCCCGCACAGCCTGACCGGGCCGACGACCCGGAGATCGATGAGCTGCCGCCGGACATCTCCCGGCGGGCACGCAGACTGCTCGCCTCGCTCATCCGCCCGCACTTGGCGCTGGCAGTCGTCCTCATCGTCTCGATCACCGTCGGCGGGATCATGAGCGTGGCCGGTCCGTTCTTCGTCGCCCGCGCGATCGACGATGGGCTGCCGGCTGCGCTGGGCGGTGACAGCGGCCCGCTGGTCGTCGCGATCGCCGCGGTCGCGCTGACCGGCGTAGCCGATGCTGCGGCGACCTGGCTGAGCATCCGGCTCAACGGCAGGCTGAGCCAGAAGATCCTCTTCGATCTGCGCGGCCGGCTGTTCACCCATGTGCAGCGTCTCGACCTGCGCTATCACGAACGCTCGACCTCTGGCCGGCTCGTCTCCCGTCAGACCTCGGACATGGAGTCCGTCCAGCAGTTCGTCTCACAGGCGCTCAACGGCATGGTGCTCTCGCTGCTGACGATGTCGGCGATCGCGGTGACGCTCGTGGTCATGAACGTGCCGCTGGCGCTCGTGGCGTTCGCCGGGTTCATCCCGCTGGTCTTCCTCACCGTCTACGCCCACCGGCAGCAGCGCTCAGCGTACCGGCGCACCCGCACCTCGATCGCCCGGGTCATCGTCCAGTTCGTTGAGACGATGGGTGGGATCCGCGCCGTCCAGTCCTTCCGCCGGCAGCGCCCGGGCCTTGAGCGGCTGACCGGGGAGGACGCCGTCTACGCGCAGGCCAACACCGATGCCTTGCACGGGGTGGCGACGTTCGCCGGCGGCACCCGGCTCATCGGCAACCTGTCGCAGACCGGGATCATCCTGCTCGGCGGCTGGCTCGTCATCAACGGCTACACCCAGCTCGGTGTGCTGGCCGCATTCCTGTTGTACCTGCGCCGGTTCTACGGCCCGCTCGATGAGCTCGTGCAGTCCTTCAGCCTCTACCAGTCAGCCTCGGCTGCCCTGGAGAAGATCACGGCGGTCCTCGATGCCGAGCCTGATGTCGATGCGCCGGCAGATCCGCAGCCGCTGCCTGAGCGGCACACCGGCACCGGCCGGTCGATCTCCTTCGAGGATGTCAGCTTCGCCTACGACTCCGAAGGTCCCGAGGTGCTGCCGACCTTCGACCTGGAGATCCCCGCCGGTCAGATCGTCGCTGTCGTCGGCGCGACCGGTGCCGGCAAGTCGACTCTGGTGAAGCTGCTGACCCGCATGTACGACCCGTCGACCGGGGCGGTGCGCCTCGACGGCGTTGACGTGCGCAAGCTCGCCGATGCCCGGCTGCGCGAGTCGCTGGTGATGGTGACGCAGGAGTCGTATCTGTTCTCGGGCACGATCGCCGACAACATCCGCATCGGCAACCCCGATGCCACAGACGCCCAGGTCCTCGCCGCCGCCGAGGCGGTGGGCCTGGATCCGTATGTGCGCAGCCTGCCGGAGGGCTACGACACGGATGTCAAGAAGCGCGGCGGCCGGTTGAGTTCGGGGCAGCGGCAGCTGGTGTCCTTTGCCCGTGTGTTCCTCGCCGATCCCGATGTCATCGTCCTCGATGAGGCGACTGCGCACCTCGACATCCCCTCCGAGCGCCTGATCCAGCAGGCCCTGGCGCGTGTGCTCGAAGGCCGCACCGCGATCATCATCGCCCACCGTCTGTCCACGGTTGAGATCGCCGACCGGGTGCTCGTCATGGACGCCGGCCGGGTTGTTGAAGATGGCACACCGGCAGAGCTCATTCACGGTGACAGCCGATTCGGGCGGATGTACTCAGCCTGGCAGGACACGCTGGCGTGAGCCGAAGCAGCCGAAGCGGCTGCTCGCTGGAATCGCCGAGACGCGCTTCCTATACCGTGCCGGCTTGTCACGCCGCCGACAGGTCGATGATGAGGTCGGCCATCGAACATTCGATGGTGCTCCGCAGGGTGTTTGCCTCTGTCTCACCTGCGTCGGCCGGGACCTTGGTGCGCGGACCGTCGCGATGACGACCGTCCCGGCCGCGCTTCTCTCCCCTGGCCTGTGATGCGGTGGTCTCCGGATCCTTGGCCACCGGTGATTTCGCCGGAGACGTGATCGGGATGGTCCTGCTCGTGTACTCCTGGCCTGACGGCGTGCGCACCGTCAGCGAATCAGGGGTCGCGGTATGCCGCCAGCCGGGATTCTCCTTGGCGTAGTTGCAGGCCGCGCACAGTCCAGAGGCGTTCGCCCAGCTCGTCGCACCACCGGCGGCGTGCGGAGTGGCATGGTCGATATGGCGAATCGGTGCATCACACCACGGTGACCGGCACACATCGTCACGGCAGATGACCATCCGCCGCAGCCCATCATTGAAGGTCCGGCGCTTGGAGTCCATCGCCACGAGCTGCCCGGTTTCGGGCTGGGTGAAGAGACGCCGCAGGTAGACCGCACCAGAGCTGTTCTCCAGGAGTCGGCGCGTGAACGCGGCAGGGAGCGGCCCATGACCGGGCAGCCAGGCGGGAATCGTACCGTCGCTGATGAGAGCCTCGTCGGTCATGATGAGCTGGATTTCGACGGAGATGTCGGTCGCGGATTCTTGGCCCGTCAGGCGGGTGATGAAGAGGTCGGCGGCCATCTGCGCTCCCGTGCGCTCGCCTGATTCGCCCGTGCCGACCATCACAGAGGCAGCCTTCTGCAGGGCCGCATAGGCTGCCACGGCTTGCGGCATCGGAACGAAGGCGGTCAGATACGCCATGTTCCCCGGTGCCGGTCGGACGGAGATGTGCCGCTGCTTCTCCTCGTACTCCATGTGCTCGACGGTGGCTGCGGGATCCGCGTGCTGCGCCATGCGGCGGGCTTCTCCGGCCAGGCGCTTGAGGCCGGTGCCGGCGAAGAGCTCCTGCAACTGGGCATCGATCGAGTTGCGCAGATGGGACGGCAGCCACGCGACCTCCCGGAAGACGGCTCGTGCTTTCTCTTCGGAGATCTCTCCTGTTTCCAAAGCCCGGAAGGTGCAGGGCATTTCGCGCATGAGCACCTGGGCGAACTTCGCGAACCGGCTGCCCCGGGAGGGGGATTCCTGCCGGGCGAGCGCGACCTCGGCGCCGAACCCGCGGCAGCGACGATGGGCGGGAACGCCGGCGGCCTTCTCGGTGACGAAGCGGCGGTCAATCGCCGCGTCGGTCTCTCGCACCTGGTAGGCAGTGATCGCTGCTTTGAGGCGCTCGGCCTGGTTCATCCGCTCGAAGGCCTCAGTATCGTCGACCAGCGTCGGAGCTTGGGAAAACGCCAGGATGAGGCCCTCGATGTCCATGGCATCGAGCGCCTCTCCACGACGAGTCCTCTTCATACCCCATACGCTACGTTGAGGCACTGACAACGCACCCTCACCTGGGAAGATGCAGATTTGGCAGCTGAGCCCAGGCTCCGGTCAGCGCCCGAGGAGAAGGCGATTTCCTCCTCGGGAGCGGTCGCCCCAGCACGATTCAGCGCTTGGCGCTGGGCACCAGCACGCGGAGCAGCGGCTGAGTTCCGAGACCGTGCAGCAGCACGCTGCCGCCGAGCATGAATTCGGTGACCGCTAAGACGAGGGCTGCGCTGTCGATGTCGTCGATGGCGTTGAAGGCCAGCAGGCCGAAGACGACCGAGGCAGTACCGCGCGGGCAGAGAGTGGCGATGAGCAGGCGCTCACGGCCGGGCAGCGCTGTTCCGAGCAGGCTCAGCAAGACTGGTCCCATGCGGATGACGGTGAGGGCGAGGGCGGCCAGCAGCAGTATCGGCCAGATGGTCTCGAGGACCTGGCCGATGAAGATGACGGTGGTGCCGAGCACGAACCACAGCACCATGTTGTTGATGATGCTGATGTCCTCGGCTAAGGACAGCTCCTCGTGCAGTTCGCGGGTGCGTCGCAGCATGCGGAAGACAGTGCCGGCGACGAAGGCGGCGATGAAGCCGTTGCCGTGCAGGGTCACGGCCAGCGTGTAGGTCAGCAGCGGCACCGCGACCAGGCCGATGCGCATCGACTGGGCGCTGAACCAGCCGCGCCGGCCGCTGGCATTGGCCAGCAGCGCGTAGGCGACGCCGACGACGAGGCCGACGGCAACGGCAATGAGGAAGGCCGGGATCGCCTGGCCGAAGGCGGCACCGGGCCCGCCGCGTTTCGCATCGCCTGCCAGCGCGAAGAGGAACAGCGGGGTGATGATGCCGTCGTTGTAGCCGCTTTCGAGGTTGAGGATATGGCGCAGCCGCTGCGGAATGGAGGTGTCCTTGACGATCGAGGTCACCGGTGAGAAGTCGACGGGCACAATGATGCAGGCGATCGCCAGAGTGACGGCGAGGCTGAGATCCGGAAGCAGCACCGAGGCGAACATCCAGGTCAGGAACATGCTGATCGGCAGCGCGATGAACAGCAGCCGCAGCACCGGACCGCGCACGGCCTTCATCGCCCCGAGGCGGACCTCGGTGGCGTCGACGAAGAGGACGAGAGCGAGGACGAGTTCGGCGATGCGCTCTGCGGCGTTGGAGTTGAGGAAGAGCCCGAAGCCGACCTTGTCGGTGATGAAGATGCCCGCAGCCGCACCGCCGATCACCATGGCCAGCGGGCCCATGACATGCCAGCGGCCGAGCACGCGGGCGAACAGCGCCCAGGCGGCGACGAGGGCGCCGGCGAGCAGAAGGACGGTGAGCATGAGGGGCTTTCGAGGTCGTGCAGCAGGTTCGCCTAAGCGAATCGGAGCCTGCCTGCAGGCGGTGCCAGGAACCGCCTCGGGACCGACGAACAACGTCAAGGGTGCCGCGAGGCCGACGCTCCCGATGGGGACTGACCCTCACGAGTCCCCTGATTCTTACGCTATGCCCGGTTCCACCTCGTGGAGCCGGGTACTGCGCTGAAGGGGCATAAGGCTGAAGGGGCGCGTGCCGGCTGCCAGGAAAGCAGCCCACAGTCTTCACAGGCGGTTCCGACAGTGATGTCACCACCCGCAGATAGCCTGAAAGCCAACCTCATCCCCGGTGCCATCCCAAGGAGCTGCCATGACCATGACCCGCAGACGCACGCTCATCACCTTCGCTCCGCTTGCTCTCGGCGGGCTCGCGCTCGCGCTCTTCGCAGCGCTCATGGCCTATCTGTTCGTCTTCGGTTCGATGCTCGGCCTGCCGGTCTCCACCCTCGACGGCCTCGGCTCGACGTGGCCGATGACAGCCGCCACCATTCTGCTCATCACCGCTGCAATCTCACTGCCCGTCGGCGGGCTGTGGGCTGCCGCGGTGACCGTTGCAGCGGCGCGGCGGAATGCTCAGCCGCGGCCGGGGAACGGCATACCCGAGGCAGTCAGCGTCAGCTGATCGACGGTCGCCTCCAGCGGCAGTTCGGCGATATCGGCGATCATCCGCCCGGCGATCGCAGGATCGAAGCTCGGCTCGGCGCGCCTGGACCCGTCGGGCTGGAGGGCACCCTCGCCGGTGCCGATGCTCGTGAGGATCTCGGTGGCCGCATTGCCGATGTCGATCTGGGTGGCGGTGATCCGGTGCGGCCGGCCGTCGATGATGATGGCCTTCGTCAGCCCGGCCACCGCGTGCTTGCTCATCGCATAGGCCACCGAGTGCGGGCGCGGCACCTGCGCTGAGATCGAGCCGTTGTTGATGATCCGCCCGCCGTGTTCGCGCATGAGGTCGAAGGCAGCACTGGCGCAGTAGAACGCGCCGGTGGCGTTGACGTCGATCGTCTGGGCCACCTCGTTCCAGTCAGCTGCGCCGACGTCATCAGCGGGACCGAACATGCCTGCGTTGTTGAAGAGCACGTCGAGGCGGCCATAGGTCTCAGCGACCTGCGCGAAGGCCGCGCGCACCGCCTCGGGAGCAGCGATATCGGTTTCGATGGCCAGGCAGCCGGCCGCGCCGTCGAGGCTCTCCTCCAGCCGGTCGCGGCGGCGGCCGAGGGCGGCAACGTGCCAGCCGCGGGCGATGAGCGTGCGGGCGACCGCGCGGCCGATGCCGCTTCCGGCGCCGGTGATGACGGCGATGCGAGTGTCCATGCCACCAATCTAACCGTCAGTCTGGGCACAGGTGGCTGGTGATGTCATCGTGGACGGGGCGTGTGTGATGGGCGCGGCGTGGCAGGCAGCGTGCGCCGGGACAGCGCCCAGCGGATGAGCGCTGCGAGGCCGAAGCCGGCGAGGATGCCGCACCAGCCGATGATGACGGTGGCGAAGCTGAACACCGATCTGCCGAGAGCCATGATCGCGTACTGGCCGACTTCGACGAGGAACGACAGGCTCATGGCCACCACCAGTGCCGACCAGCGGTGGGCGGCTGCGACGAAGAGTCCGCTGGTCAGGCCCAGGGGCAGGAACATGAGCAGGTTCATCAACTGCCAGTTGACGGTTGTGACTGCCCAGATGTTGGGCAGCGACCATGCCCAGACGCGCCTCTGAATTGAGTCGTCATCGGTCAGGAACCGTTCGAGTCCGCTCTGCGATGGGGTCAGGGTCAGTGCCAGGACAAAGGCTGTGCAGGTGAGCCACGCGGCAACTGTCCACCGCGGTTCGCTCAGTTTGCGGGCACCGACGCGGGAGACTGCGACGGCCATGAGCACGCCAAGGGCGAAGGCAGGGATGAAGAGGGGAAAAGCCGCCAGGTAGCGCTCCATCAACTGATCTTCGCACACCCGCACGGCAGTCCGGTCGATCCCCTGGTGCAGACGCTCCCGAGGCG
>NZ_JALXPM010000059.1:0-14892 GCF_025147615.1 Brevibacterium luteolum
GCAGCCGGTCAGCGCTCGGGTCTCAGTCGTCGAATTCGACGACGACGCGGCCGTCGATCTTGCCGTGGACCATCTCGTCGAAGATCTGGTTGATCTCGTCGAGTTTGCGGACGTGGTAGGTCGGGTGGATGTGGCCGCGGGCGTAGAAGTCCAGGGCCTCCTCCATGTCCTGGCGGGTGCCGACGATCGAGCCGCGGATCGTCAGGCCCTTGAGCACGATGTCGAAGATCGGGGCCGGGAAGTCACCGGGCGGCAGGCCGTTGAAGACGATGGTGCCGCCGCGGCGGGCCATGCCGATCGCCTGGCCAAACGCGTCGGGGTGCACGGCGGTGACGAGCACGCCGTGGGTGCCGCCGGTGGCCTCGACGACCTCGGCGGCCGGGTCGCCGGTCATCGCGTTGACGACGACCTCGGCGCCGTGCTTCTTGGCCAGCGCGAGCTTGTCATCGGCGATGTCGACGGCGACCACGCGCATGCCCATCGCCACGGCGTACTGCACGGCGATGTGGCCGAGCCCGCCGATGCCGGAGATCGTGACCCACTGGCCGGGCTTGACCTCGGTCATCTTCAGGCCCTTGTACACGGTCACACCGGCGCACAGGACGGGTGCGATCTCGTTGAGGTCCGCGCCTGCGGGGATGTGGGCGGCGTAGCGGGCGTCGACGAGCATGTACTCGCCGAAGGAGCCGTCGACGGAGTAGCCGCCGTTCTGCTGCTTCTCGCACAGCGTCTCCCAGCCGGTGCGGCAGAATTCGCAGTCGCCGCAGGCGCCCCACAGCCAGGCGTTGCCGACGATGTCGCCGACTTTGACGGAGGTGACGTCGTCGCCGATGGCTTCGACGCGGCCCACCCCCTCGTGTCCGGGGACGAACGGCGGGCTGGGCTTGATGGGCCAGTCGCCGTGGGCGGCGTGCAGGTCGGTGTGGCACACGCCGGTGGAGATGAGCTTGACGAGGGCCTCGTGCGGGCCGGGGGTGGGGATGTCGGTGGCATCGCTGACGTTGAGGTCTGAGCCGAATTCGGTGACGACGGCGGCTTTCATGGTGCCCATGGTTCACTCCTCAGTTGATGGGGACGCGGCCGGGGTCTGGCCGCAGCGGGCACTTGTCACATTACCGCTCACGCATCTGCGGGCATACAGTTCGGACGCGGCATCCCGTCTGCTGGGATGCCGCGCCCGAGGTGGTGGGCACCGGTGGCTGGCGGCGTCGGCTGCCGCTGCCGCGCCCGAGGTGGTGGGCACCGGTGGCCGGCGGCTGGGTCCGGGCTCAGGCCTCGGCGAGGGCCTCGGGGCTTTCGGGCAGGATCTGCCCGCCGTCGACGACGATGCCCTGGCCGGTGATGTAGCGGGCGCCGTCGGAGCCGAGGAAGGCGACGGTGTGGCCAATGTCGCTGGGCTCACCGAGGTAGCCCAGCGGCACAGCAGCGGCCATCTGCTTGAGGTAGGCCTCACCCATGTCCTTCAGGCCCGGGGTGAGCACATTGCCCGGCAGCACGGCGTTGATGGTGATGCCGTCGGCTGCCAGTTCGATGGCGGCGGAGCGGACGAAGCCCATCTGGGCGGCCTTCGTCGCTCCGTAGTGGGACCAGGCGGGGAAGCCGGTGTAGTTGCCGGTGATCGACGAGGTCACGACGATGCGGCCGGCCTGCGATTTCCGCAGGGCCGGCAGGGCGGCCTGGACGATGTGGACGGTGCCGAAGGTGTTGATCGCGAAGATCGATTCGAGGTCCTCATCGGTCATCTCGTCGATGCGGGCCTGCGGGTAGACCCCGGCGTTCGACGACAGCAGGTCGAGTCTTCCGTGGTCGTTAACGAAGGAGGCGATGACCTCTTCGCAGTTGTCGCGGGAGCGCACATCGAGCAGGTAGGCACTGAGCCCGTCGTTCTGGGCGGCCGTGACCTCATCGTCGGTCACACCGGTGACGCCGACCGTGGCGCCGTGTTCGATGAGGGTTTCGGCGATGCCGCGGCCGATGCCGAGCGTGCCTCCGGTGACGAGAGCTTTCCGTCCGGTGAGAAGTCCTGCCATGATCTGTCATCCGCCCTTCGGGTGGAGTGCGTGTCAGCAGTTCTCAGTCTAGCGAGATCTGCGGTCCTGCAGGCGGCAGTAGGCGAGCACATCGGCCCAGCGCAGCTGTCCCCATTCCGCACCTGCGGGCACGAGCCCGGCCAGGGCCCGGCCGAGCAGCTGCCGGTCGAGGTCGGCATCGAGGGTGTCGACGAAGACGATCGCCCGCGGCCTCGCGAGTCCGCCGAGCATCTCGCGCACCGAGCTCATGAGGTCGACGGCCAGCTGGCGGGAGGCCGGTTCGCTCGTGACGACGGCGGCCCACACGCTGCGGCCGTGCTCGGGGTCGCGCACGGCGACCGCGCGGGCGGCGTCGACGAAGGGGTGGTCTTCGAGCAGCTGGCCGACGGCGGTGAGCGAGACGAGCTGGCCGGACACGGAGATCGCCGGGTCGATCCGGCCCTGAAAGGTGAAGCCGCCGTCGGGTTCGACGAGGACGAGGTCGCCGCTGGCGAACCCGAGGTCCGGGCGGCGGGTGAAGGGCGCGCAGATGGTGTCCTCGGCGCCCGCTCCCGAGGCGGTGCTCACCATGCCGGGCAGGGGTGCGGTGACGATGAGCTCGCCGGTGTGGCCGGGTTCGACCGGCCGGTCATCAGCGTCGGTGACAGAGATGACCCCGCGGCCGAGCTGGCAGCTGCCGCCGTGGACGAAGACGATGCCGCTTAAGAGGATCTGGCCCCAGCCGTCGACGACCTCGCAGCCGTTTTCGACGAAGGCGCGCTGCATCCAGCGGCGCAGCTCGGGTTCGACCGGTTCGCCTGCGGTGACGACGCGGCACAGGGCGGCGACGCTGCCGGCGGCGGTGACGTCGTCGTGCCAGGAGCGCATCGTGCGCATGACGGCCGGGGTGGTGACGAAGGTCGAGACGTCGTAGCGGTTCATGATCTCGAAGGCCCGCTGGTGGTGGGGCACGTCGAGGGTGCCTTCGTAGACGACGATGGTGTCGCCGTACAGCAGCGGGCCGAGCAGGCCGTGCCACTGCGAGACCGCCCAGGAGACGTCGCCGGCACACCAGAAGGTGCCGCCGGTGCGCACCGCACCATGGAAGGCGGCGGCGGTGGCGAAGACGGCGGCTAAGGAGTGCCAGGTCGTCAGACTCGGAGCGCCGGGGGCTGCGAGGTGGCCGGCGCACAGGTGGGCGTCGATCGGCCGTCCGGAATCGACTGCGCTGGTCGCAGTCTCAACGCGGCGGGCGGCCGGGCGAGCAGCGTGGGTGAGGTCGTCGAACCAGTGGTCGCCGTGGAACCACGGCACGTTGAGGCCGGTGCGGCGGATGACGAGGGTGTGTTCGACGCTTTCAGCTGAAGCCAGGGCGTCGTCGGCGCGGACTTTGAGCGGAATGACGGTGCCGTGCCGCCAGGCGCCGTCCTGGGTGATGAGCAGGCTCGGCTGCAGCTGAGCGAGCCGGGTGGCCAGGGCCTCGGCGGGCAGGGAGATCGGCAGCATCGACCAGCGGGCGCCGATGTCGATGCAGGCCAGCACCGCGAACACCGTCTCGGGCAGCCAGCCGGTGTGGAAGGCCACCACGTCGCCGTCGGTGACCCCGCGGCCGCGCAGCGCGGTGGCGACGGCGGCAACTTCGGTGGCAAGTTCGGCGTAGGTGAAGGAGAGCCGTTCACCGGATTCGCCTTCCCAGTGCAGGGCGATCTTCGAGCCGTTGGCGCGGGCATGCCGGGTGACGAGGTTGAAAAGCGGGTCGATCCGGCCACCGGGGAACCACTGCCCGCCATAGGGTCCGGGCTGCCAGACACTGCTGGGAGCAGCCGTCCAGTCGAGGAGGTCGATGATCGGCTGCCAGTCGGCGGTGAGCGTGTTCGGGTCGATGCCGGTGAAGGGCGCGGGTGCCTCAGCCATTGCCGATGCTCCTTCCGCAGGAGACCGCGGTGCGCTCGAGCGCCGCAGCCGCCTTGCGCACGTGGGCCTGGTCGGCTCCGGCAGGCACATCGGCGGCCAGGGCTGCCACGACTGCGCCTTCGGCGTCGCGCAGCGGCACAGCGACTTCGTCGACGTGGTCGGCGACGATGGCCGGCAGGTGGATGTGGTTCGCACTCGCCCACTGCTGACGGTGGGTTTCTGCCAGTTCCACGGTCTCAGGTGAGGCGCCGGCGAGGACCTCAGCCCACACCTCGGGCGCGGCGTGGGCGGCGAGCACCCGCCCGGCGGCGGTGTCGAGGGCCGGCAGGGCGCGCGGTGAGTGGCGGAAGGGCCCGCGGTCATCGCCGTCGACCTGGTCGATGCACATGACCTCGCGGCCGGCGAGCACGTAGATGCTGATGGTGGCGTCGAGCTGGTTGCGCAGCGCCACGACGAAGGGGGCGAGCGCGGCGAGGATCGTGTTGCGGGCCAGGTAGTGCTTCGACAGGCGGGTGAGCTGCGGGCCGAGCCCGTAGCGGGAGGTCGCCGGGTCCTGCACGGCGTAGTCGGCCTGCACGAGTGAGCGCAGCAGCCGGTGCACGGTGGGCACCGACATGCCCGAGCGGGCGGCGAGGTCGGTCAGGTGGTGCAGCGGCGGGCCCTCGGCGAGCAGGTCGAGCAGCCTGACCGCGTTGCGGATGGTGCCGAGGCCCCCACGGGCTGAGCCATTGCCGGTGGTGCTGCCATCGGCTCCGTCGCCATTGCCCTCACCGGCCATATGCGGCCCCCTTCCTGAACGTAAGCCACCGGCGGTCACCGGATGCCTGACTGTCAGCTTGCCACATGCAAACGTGACATGCAGAACCGAAAGACTGAAAAGTTTTTCTATTGAGAGTATTGATTTTCACATATTGAAAACCTATTGTCTATCTCAACAGTGATGCCGATCACAGCGGTCTGTCTCACTCTCGCTTTCGCAACGACGCAAGGAGATCACGTGCGAACACGCGCCTACCGACACTCCCTCAACGGGAGCACCATGCCGCCGGGGCAGCCGCTTCTGCAGGTGTCCGACCTGTCGCTGCGATTCGGCGGAGTGCGCGCGCTCTCCGATGTCAGCTTCACCGTCACCTCCGGCACCATCCACGCCGTCATCGGCCCCAACGGCGCCGGAAAGTCCTCACTGCTCAACTGCGTGTCGGGACTGTACAAGCCCACCGAGGGCGAGATCGCGCTGCGCTACGTCGTCGGCGAGACCGGCCGCCACCTCGGCGAGCACTCACCCGAGGAGCGCGAACGCCGCGCTTCGACCGACCAGCCGCACGAGTACGCCGACCGGACGCTCACCCGCCTGGCACCGAACAAGGTCGCCCGCCTCGGCGTCGCCCGCAGCTTCCAGAACATCGAGCTCTTCGAGCATCTGACGGTGCTGGAGAACATGATGCTCGGCCGGCACATCCACATGCGCCAGAACGTGTTCTCGGCGATGCTGTGGCTCGGCCCGGCCCGCCGGCAGGAGATCGAGCACCGCGAGATCGTTGAGGAGATCATCGACCTGCTGCAGCTGCAGGCCTACCGAAAGAAGCCGGTCGGCACGCTGGCCTACGGCATCCAGAAGCGCGTCGAGCTCGGCCGGGCGCTGGCGCTGCAGCCGGCCCTGCTGCTGCTCGATGAGCCGATGGCCGGCATGAACGCCGAGGAGAAGGAGGACATGGCCCGCTACATCCTCGACGTCCACGAACTCGCCGGCGTCTCGATGGTCCTCATCGAACACGACATGAACGTCGTCATGGACATCTCGAACCGCGTCACCGTCCTCGATTTCGGCCGCGTCATCGCCGACGGCACTCCTGCTGAGGTGATGGCCGATCCGCAGGTCATCGAGGCCTATCTGGGAACGGAGGCAGTCCGATGACCGCCGCACCTGAGCACAACACCACTGGCAGCCGCGGCTTCACCGCCGACCGGCCCCCGCACGCGATCACCAAGACGATGCCGCAGTACCTCGACGCGCTCGCCGCCGCCCACCCGGACCGGGTGGCGATGCAGGAGAAGCGCTACGGCATCTGGCAGCCGATGAGCTGGCAGCTCTACCGCGAGCGGGTCCGCGACTTCGCCCACGGGCTCGTGACGCTGGGCGTCAAGCGCGGGGACATCGTCGCCGTGCTCGGCGACAACCGCCCAGAGTGGCTCATCGCAGAGCTCGCCTGCCAGTCTCTCGGCGCCAGCGTCGTCGGCATCTACCCGACCTCGCTTGGCAGCGAGCTCACCCACATCCTGCACACCGCCGGCTCCCGCGTCGTCGTGGCAGAAGACCAGGAGCAGGTCGACAAGCTGCTGCGCCTGCACGCCGACCTCGGCGCTGAATCGCTCGTCGAGCACATTGTCTTCTACGACCCGCACGGCCTGGAGCAGTACACCGATGAGATTCTGCTCGACTTCACCGACGTCGAAGACGCCGGCCGTGCCTGGGCGGCTGAGAATCCCGGCTGGCTCGATGAGCAGATCGCCGCCGGCCACCCTGATGACCTCGCCGTCATCTGCACCACCTCGGGCACGACCTCGAAGCCGAAGCTCGCCGAGCTCTCCCACGCCAACCTGCTGTCGATGGCCGAGCACCTGACAGCCATCGACCCGATCGTCGCCAAGGACCGCTACGTCTCGATCCTGCCGTTTGCCTGGATCGGCGAGCAGATGCTCGCAGTCGCCTGCGGCCTGTACTGCGGGCTGACGATCTCCTTCCCCGAAGACGCCACCACCCAGAAGTCCGACCTGCGCGAGATCGGCCCCGACGTCATGTTCGCCCCACCCAGGATCTGGGAGTCGATGCTCTCAGAGGTGCAGGTGCGCATCGACGAGGCCGGGAAGATCAAGCGCGGCATCTTCGGCTGGGGCTATGAGATCACCGACCGGCTGGCGAGCAAGCGCACCTCCGGCAAGCGGCTGAGCGGCTGGGATAAGTTCATCGGCTCGATCGCCGATGCGGTGGCCACCCGCCCGGTGCGCGAGCAGCTGGGGCTGACCCGCATCAAGCGCTGCTACACCGGCGGTGCCCCGCTGGGCCCGGACGTGTTCCAGTTCTTCCACGCCATCGGCGTCAACCTCAAGCAGATCTACGGGCAGACCGAGATCTGCGGCATCGCCGTCGTCCACCGCGACGACGGAGTCTCCTACACCTCGGTCGGCGAACCGCTGCCGGGCACCGAACTGCAGTTCGGCGACAACCAGGAGATCATGCTGCGCTCCTCCTCGGTGTTCCGCGGCTACCACCTCAACGACGCAGCCACCGCCGAGACCGTCACCCCGCAGGGCTGGCTGCACACCGGCGACGCCGGCTACCTCGACGAGGCCGGCCACCTCGTCGTCGTCGACCGGCTCAAGGACGTCGTCACCGCAGCCGACGGCACCATGTACTCGCACGCCTTCATCGAGAACAAGCTGAAGTTCTCCCCCTACATCGAAGAATCCGTCGTCTTCGCCGGCACCGGGGTCACCAACCCCGAGACGGTCGACGCCGAGCATCCGATGTGCGCGATCGTCACGCTCGACCCGGCGACCGTCTCTGCGTGGGCCGAGCACGAGAAGCTGTCGTTCACCACCTACACCGACCTGGCCGCCAAACCCGAGGTGTACGAACTCATCGCCGAGGAGCTCGCCCGGGCGAATGAGGACCTGACCGAGACGATCCGGATCCGGCGCTTCGTGCTGCTGCACAAGCAGTTCGATCCCGATGACGACGAGATCACCCGCACCCGCAAGGTCCGGCGGTCCGTCATCGCCGAACGCTACTCCTCGATCATCGAAGCGCTGGCCTCGGATGCCGATGAGGTCACCATCTCGGCAGCCATCACCTATCAGGACGGCTCCGTCGTCGAACGCTCGATTCCGCTGCGGATCTTCGATCTTGAGTCCTACACAGTTCCCGCCGGACGGGGACGCAGAAAAGTCTGGAGTGGTCGACAGTGAGCACCTTCATCACCCTCGTCATCTTCGGCCTCTCCGAGGGCGCCATCCTGGCGCTGGCCGCACTGGGCTTCGTGCTCATCTACAAGGCCACCGGCGTCATCAACTTCGCTCAGGGCGAGTTCCTGCTCATGGGCGCCTACACCTTCTACACCGCCTGGGTCATCTTCCAGCTGCCGCTCATCGTCGCGATCATCATCGGCATCATCATCGCCGTGATCGTCGGCGGCGTGGTCGAACGCTTCATCCTCAGACCGATGGTCGGCCAAAGCCACATCTCGATCATCATGGTCACCATCGGCTTAGCCGGGCTGCTGAGCGCCCTTGTGCAGATGTTCTTCGGCACCCAGCCGCGGGCGATGCCCGCACTGTTCCCGACGAACTCGGTGTCCCTGCTCGGCGGATCGGTGCCGGCCAACCGGCTGTGGGTGCTGCTCATCGCCGCAATCGTGCTGACTCTGCTGACGCTGTTCTTCCAGAAGTCCAAGCACGGCATCGCGATGCGCGCGGTCGCCGATGACCAGCAGGCGGCGATGACCGTTGGCATCTCCGTGCGCCGCGTGTTCGCGATGTCGTGGGGGCTGGCCGCCATCAGCGCGCTCATCGCCGGCATCCTGCTCGCCGACGTCACCGCAGTGGAGATGAACATCGTCAGCTTCGGCCTGCTCGTCTTCCCCGTCGTCATCCTCGGCGGACTCGACTCGGTGCCCGGCACCATCGTCGGCGGCCTGACCATCGGCCTGCTGACCGCCTTCGTCTCCGGCTACCTCGATCCCGGCCTGGCGGAGGTCATCCCGTACATCGTGCTCGTGCTCATCCTGCTCGTCCGCCCCTACGGCGTGTTCGGCGAGAAGCGGATCGAAAGGGTCTGATCCATGTCTGCAGCTATCGAAACCGGTCGCCACCACCGGTCCTACAACTCGGAGATGCGGCTGTGGCACACCCGCCCGCAGATGGTCCGGATGGCACTCGTGGCCGTCATCGCGATCCTCGTGCCCTTCGTCTTCGACGACTACTGGCTCTCGATCGCCAACACCGCACTCATCGCAGCCGTCGGTGCGATCGGCCTCAACATCCTCGTCGGCTACACCGGCCAGATCTCACTGGGCCAGGGCGGCTTCCTCGCCGTCGGTGCCTTCACCTCGGTCATCCTCACCGACCGGATGGGGATGCCGGCACCGATCTCGATCCTGTGCGCCGTCGTGCTCACCTCGGTCATCGGCGTCATCATCGGCCTGCCGGCGCTTAGGCTCAAGGGACTGTACCTGGCGATCGCGACCCTGGCCTCGCAGATGGTCATCATCTTCATCGTCCGCCGCTGGGGCTGGCTGACCGAAGGACAGGGCTTCGTCGACGTCAACCGGCTGGAGGTCTTCGGCTTCCGGATCGAACGCTCCAGCTTCGAACAGCAGTGGTACGTCATCCTGCTCATCATCACGGTCATCGTCGCCATCACCGCCACCAACCTCTTCCGCACCGGCGTCGGCCGCTCCTTCATGGCCGTGCGCGACCAGGACATCGCCGCCTCGGCGATGGGCGTCAACCTCACCCGCACGAAGCTCACCGCCTTCGCCGTCTCCAACGCCTACGTCGGACTCGCCGGTGCGCTGCTGGCGCACTACACGGAGATCATCTCGTGGGAGAAGTTCACCATCGACGTCTCCATCCTGTACCTGGCGATGATCATCGTCGGCGGCATGGGCTCGGTCGCCGGCTCCATCTACGGGGCGATCTTCATGTCCTTCCTGCCAGTCATGGTCCGCATGGTCGCCGACGCCCTCGGCGGGGTCGCACCGATGCTGCAGCGCCAGCTGCCGGCCTTCGAGCATGCGATCTTCGGCCTTGTCATCATCGTCTTCCTTATCGCCGAACCGCGCGGACTCCAACGGATCTGGCAGCGGATCAAGGACTACTTCGGCTACTGGCCGTTCCGCTACTGACCATCCGACCTCGACATCATCCACCATCACCACCCGCTGCGCAGCAGCCGCACCACTGGACCGGTGCACAACATCAGGAGGAACCATGAAACGCACCACCATCACTTCGGGAATCGCCCTGTCGGCGGCCTCCCTCATGCTGCTGAGCGCATGCGGCGGGGGCGGATCGGCCAGCGCCGACTCCGATGAGCCGATCGTCATCGGCATGATCGCCGACCAGTCCGGCGCCACCGGCGACGTCGGCGCCCCCTACAACGAGGGCATGCTCGCCTACGTCGACTACCTCAATGCCAACGGCGGCATCGAAGGCCGGGAGATCAAGGCCGAGTCGAACGACTACGCCTACGAGATCCCCAAGGCCGAGGAACTCTACCGCCGCTACGTCAACGACGAGGCCGTCGCCATCCAGGGCTGGGGCACCGGCGACACGGAAGCGCTGCGCACCCGCGTGGCCAACGACGAGCTGCCGTTCATGTCCGGATCCTTCGCCGAGGACCTGACCGATCCCGAGGAGTCGCCGTACAACTTCCTCGTCGCCCCCACCTACTCCGACCAGATGCGTGTGGCGCTCAACTGGATCGCCGAGGACGCCGGCGGCAATGCTGGTGTGGCCGTGCTGCACCACGACTCGCCGTTCGGCACCTCCCCGGTCGAGGACGGCAAGGCCTGGGTCGATGAGAAGGGCCTCGACATCGACTACAAGTCCTACGCGATGCCGGCTGGCACCACGAACTACGCCGGCCTGCTCAGTCAGGTCAGCGACGCGAAGTACATCGTCATCCAGA
This sequence comes from Brevibacterium luteolum, assembly GCF_025147615.1. Classification (NCBI taxonomy): domain Bacteria; kingdom Bacillati; phylum Actinomycetota; class Actinomycetes; order Micrococcales; family Brevibacteriaceae; genus Brevibacterium; species Brevibacterium luteolum. The sequence goes on from NZ_JALXPM010000059.1 coordinate 10,612, forward strand.
ACGTCTCATCGCCTGCCGCGCAGCTGGCCAAGGACCTGCAGGCCCAGGGCGGGGACCAGAAGATCGTGTGCCTGAACTGGTGCGCCAACGAGCTGTTCATCACCTCTGCCGGTGATGCCGCCAACGGCCACGTCATGGTCCAGCCGATCGCCCCGCTCAACGCCGACAAGCCCGGCCACGAGCAGATCGTGTCCTACCTCGAGGAGAAGAACGAGGACCCGGACTCGAAGATCACCAGCTACGTGCAGGGCTGGTACACGATGCACGTCATGGCCGAGGGCATCCGCCACACCATCAAGGAGGGCAACGACCTGACCGGCGCGAACATCCGCGAATCACTGGAGACCATGGGCGGCATCGACACCGGTGAGGTCATCGGCGACGGCACCGTCGAGTTCTCCGCCGACTCCCACCGCGGCTCGACGTCGTCGAACCTCTACGAGGTCAAGGACGGCGCGATGGAGGAGATCGAATCGGGAGTCACCCCATGACCGCCGAACCGCTGACGGCCCCGGGCGCGAGCCCGGGGCCGGGGGCCGGCGACCAGCCCGCCGCCCTGCTGGCGATCAACAACATCGAAGTCATCTACGACGACGTCATCCTCGTCCTGCGCGGCCTGTCGCTGACCGTGCCCGAAGGCCAGATCGTCGCCCTGCTCGGCTCCAACGGCGCCGGCAAGTCGACCACCCTCAAGGCCGTCTCCGGGCTGCTGCCGAGCGAACAGGGTGAGGTCGCCTCCGGGTCGATCACCTTCGCCGGCACCGACATCACCCGGATGGACGCACCCGAGCGGGTCAAGCACGGGCTGAGCCTGTGCATGGAGGGCCGGCATGTGTTCCCGCACCTGACGGTGGCCGAGAACCTCGCCGCCGGCGGGTACACGAAGAAGGGCAACATCAGCTCGCAGCTCGACTTCGTCTACGAGTTCTTCCCCAAGCTCGGCGACATGCGCTCACGCACCGCAGGCTTCCTCTCCGGAGGCGAGCAGCAGATGCTGGCGATCGGCCGGGCGCTCATGGCCGAACCGAAGCTGCTCATGCTCGATGAGCCCTCCTTGGGCCTGGCCCCGCTGCTGGTCGAGGAGATCTTCGAGACGATCGGCCGGCTCAATGCCGAGACCGGGCTGACGGTGCTCGTCATCGAGCAGAACGCGCAGACCGCGCTGTCGGTGGCCCACCACGGCTACATCATGGAGCAGGGCCGGATCATGCTCGAAGACGAGGCCAAGGCACTGGCCGAGAACCCGGATGTCAAGGAGTTCTACCTCGGCATCGGCGGCGACGGGAAGAAGAGCTACCGCGACGTCAAGCACTACAAGCGCCGCAAGCGCTGGCTCTGATCGCTGAGGTGAGGAGAGAACATGAACGCCCAGGACACCCGTGTGCCCGCCGGTTTCACCCAGCAGCTGGAAGAGGCGCTGGCCGGCAACCCGGAACTTGAAGCCCGGTTCGCCGAGCACAGCTTCGACCCGGCAGGCGCTGCTGAGCTGGCAGACCTCGATGCGCTGCCGGTGCAGAGCAAGGACGAGCTTCTCGCCAGCCGCGTGCATCTGAGCCCGAGCTTCACCCCGCGCCGGATCTTCCAGTCCCCCGGCCCGATCTACGAGGCGCAGCCTCCCGGCGCTGACCCGTGGCGCTGGGGCGAGGCGCTGCGTGCGGCAGGGCTGGAACCCGGTGATGTGGTCGCCAACTGCTTCGGCTACCACCTCTCCCCTGCTGGGGCGATGTTCGATGAGGCGATCAGCGCCGCCGGGGCGACCGTCCTGCCGGCCGGGATCGGCAGCCAGCAGCTGCAGGTCCGGGCGCTGACCGACCTCGGGGTGCGGGGCTACGTCGGACTGCCGAGCTACCTCAAGGCCCTCATCGACGTCCACGCCTCTGCCGGCGGCGCCCCGGGCGACTTCCCGGTCCGCTGGGCGCTCGTGACCGCCGAGCCGCTGCCCGATGAGCTGCGTGCGGCACTGACCGAATGGGTGCCCAGCGTCCGGATGGCCTATGGCTCAGCCGAGGCTGGGCTCATCGCCTATGAGGACGGGCAGCATCCGGGCATGGTGACCGCCGACGGCATCGATGTCGCCGTGTGCAGCATCGACACCGGTGAGCGCCTCGATGCCGACGAGGGCGAGGTCGTGCTCTCGCTCGTGCGTCCCGAGGCGCCGCTCATCCGGTTCGGCACCGGGGATCTCTCGGCCTGGGTCACCGATGGTGACGGCCAGCCGGCCACCGATGCCCGCGGCCGCCGCTATTTGGCCGGTGTGCTCGGCCGGGTCGGGCAGGCGATCAAGGTCCGCGGCATGTTCCTCCACCCCCGCCAGGCGGCCGAGGTGATGAGCCGGGTCGACGGTGTCGAATCCTGCCGGTTCGTCATCACCCGCACCGGCCACCGCGATGAGGTCACGTGTGAGATCGTGCCCGCCGCACGTGCCGACGCCGAGGCGGTTCTCGCCTCAGCGGCGGAGGAGATCCGGGCGGGCCTGCGGTTCAATGCTGAGGTCCGTGCCGTCGATGAGCTTCCCGGCGACGAGGGCATCCTCGTCGATGCCCGCAACTGGGACTGAACCCCTGAACCCGGTCTCCCATCTGGGCAGGGAGCCGGCAAACGCCGTCGCACATTCATGCGGCGGCGTCTTGTCGTCTCACCCGGCCAGCAGCCAGCCGGTGAGTACCCCGAGGGCCGCGGCGGCCAGGGCGGTGAGCATCATCCCGAGCCCGTAGGTGAGCCCGGCGCGGATCCGGCCGCCGGCCAGCAGCCGGGCGGTCTCGACGCTTGCGGTGCCCAGCGTCGTAAAGCCGCCGAGGAAGCCGGTTCCGGTGATGACGAGCCAGCCAGGCAGCGCGCTGCCCGGCAGTCCTGTGCGGGTCAGGGCCATGGCCAGTCCGGTGAGCAGGCCGAGGGCGAAGGAGCCCGTGACGTTGATGAGCGCCGTCGCCATCGGCACCTGCGCGACGCGCAGACGCGCCAGCCGGATGTCGAGGGCATAGCGCAGCACCCCGCCGCAGCCGGCGGCCAGTGCGAGGAGGACAGCAGTCATCGCACCTCCCCGCGCGGTCGGGTCCACCGGCAAGCCGCAGCAATCCCGAGCGCGGCCGCGATGACCCCGCCGATGAGCGTGATGATGACGCTGCCGGCTGCCCAGAGCAGCATCCCGGTCTCGACTCCGTGACCTGTCGCCTGTCCGGTCAGCGCTGCCGGCCTGGCGAGCGCTGCAGCGAATGGTGCGGCGGCATCGACGGTGAGGGCGCTGTAGGTGGTGAACCCGCCGAGCAGCCCGGTGCCCAGGCCGCGCTGCGCCAGCCGCAACCAGTCAGCCGGCATTCTGTCCTGCCGCCAGGCGAGTGCTTCGAGCAGCAGCCCGAGGCAGAAGCTGCCGACCAGATTCACGATGAGCACCGCGAGCATCCCGTAGCCGGCCGGGATCGCAAGCCCGAGCCCCCAGCGGGCGAGGCTGCCAGCGGCGGTGCCTGCGAAGACAGCGGCTAGCAGCAGCGGTGAGAGCTCAGAGGCCCGGCCTGTGCGCATCGGCTCCCCTCCTGCCTGCTGACTGTCGACCGGATCAGGCTATCCGATGCACCCAAGCCAGCCACCGCCTCGGGCGCGGCCCCTGGAGCACACCCAGCGTGGCGCATCACACATCCCCTTTAGTTGAAGTTTAAATTACATGGCGTTAGAGTAGTGACTGTTCGGCCGGCAGACCGCCGCCGTCAGCACATTCCCGATCTCGTGAAGGAGCATCATGACCACTCTCACCCCTGGCACCTGGAAGCTTGATATGTCGCACACGCTCATCGGCTTCATCGTCCGCCACGCTGGCATCAGCAAGGTGCGCGGCAGCTTCAATGACGCCGACGCCACCCTGACCGTCGGCGACTCGATCGCCGACTCCCGCGTCGAGGCCAGCGTGCAGACCGCTTCCTTCGACTCCGGCGATGAGAACCGCGACGCCCACGTCACCGGCGAGGACTTCTTCGACGCCGCCCAGCACCCGCAGATGACCTTCGTCTCCACCGGTGTCGAGGGCACCGAGGAGGAGTTCGAGCTCACCGGCGACCTCACCATCAAGGGCACCACCCGCCCGGTGACCTTCGATGTCGAGTTCGGCGGCGCGACCGTCGACCCGTTCGGCGCCACCCGCGCCGGATTCGAGGCGACGACGAAGATCTCCCGCAAGGACTTCGGCATCACGTGGAATGCCGCCCTGGAGGCCGGTGGTGTGCTCGTCGGCGACACCGTCACCATCACCATCGACGCAGCCTTCGTCCGCAGCGAGGACTGACCCTAAAG
>NZ_JALXPM010000006.1:0-82257 GCF_025147615.1 Brevibacterium luteolum
CGTGTCTGTCTGCCGTGGCTGAGCTTGTGACTCAGGCTGGTGGCTGACGGGTCATCAGCTCAGGTTCGTCCTGCGGCGGGCAAGGGCGAAGACGCCGGCGCCGAGTGCGACGAGGCCGCCGCCAGCGGCGAGCGCCCAGCCGATGTCGCTGCCGGTGCGCGGCAGCTCACGGCCGTCGGAGTCGCGGTCACGGTCGTCGCGCCTGTCGTCGCCGCCCCGGTCACCGCCGTCCTGGCCGTCATCGTCCTTGCCGTTGTCATCCCGGCCATCATCGTCGGATCCGTCGTCATCGCCGTCATCTGCGGCGACAACGGTGAACCGGCCGGTCAGATCGTCTCCGCCTTCGCAGCGGATGGTGACGTCGTAGCTGCCGACGTAGGCCTCCGGGGTCTCGGCGTTCTCGCCGTAGATGGCGAACGCGGCCGCACCGGTCTCATCGGCGGTCGCCGTGTCGGTGAACGCGGTGACGCCTGAGCCCTCCGGTTCGACGGTAACGGTTGCGGTGCTGCCGGACGTGCAGCCTCGGGCGACGATCTCGACGGCACCGTCCTTGACGAAGTCGGCGGCGGTGATCGTCTCCGGGGTGACGGTCAGCTCGCGCACGCTGTCAGTCGGGTCGTCACTCGGGTCGGTGGGATCTTCGCTCGGCTCGCTCGGATCGTCCGAGGGATCCGTCGGGTCGTCCGTCGGCTCACCGGTGGGATCGTCCGTCGGCTTCTCGGTCGGGTCGTCGCCGGCGGCCACGGTGATCGTGCGCGTGGCCTTGGCTTCATTGCCCGAGGAGTCGGTGACCGTGTAGCTCAGCTCGTAGTCTCCCGGGGTCGAGGTGTCGACCTCACCGGTGACGGTGATGTCGCTGACGGTCACGTCGCTGCAGGCGTCTGAGACCTCGACGCCGGCCATCGGATCGAAGTCGGCGCCGAGGCGCACGGTCGTGTCACCCGGGTGGGTGATCGTCGGGGCCGATTTGTCCTTGACGAGCTCGACCTTGTCGACCTGATCGCCGGTGTGGGTCATCGTCGTCGAGGTGATCGAGCATTCCTTGACGTCGACGTTGGTGAACTGCGGGGTGTAGTTCTGGCTGTTCGTGTACTTCCACGGCACCATTCCGTCCGGCACGAGCTCGTAGTACTTCGATCCCGAGGAGGAGTTCGCGGTGATGTAGATGACCTGGCCGTCCTTGGGGTGGACGATGTCGTGGCCGTCGTCTGGGTTGGTGTCCGGGGTTGCCGCGTATTCGGCTGCTGCGCCTGCACCGTCGCCTTCGGGCAGCACCGGTGTGGTGCCGTCCATGAGGTGGGTGCGGGTGTAGCTGTGGTCGTGTCCGGCGAGCACGAGGTCGATGTCGAGGTCCTTGACGATCGGCGCGATGCCCTCGCGCAGGCCCTTGGTCGTCAGCGACTGCGAGTGTGTGGCACCGGAGGAGAAGATCGAGCGGTGGAACGTCAGCACCGTCCAGTGGGTGTCGTGGGACTGCTCGGCGATGATCTGCTCAAGGTAGGCGCGGTAGTCGTCGTAGCGGCCGCGGTCCTCGGTGCTGATGTTGAGGTGCAGGACGCCGTTGTACTTGAACCAGTAGGTGCCCTTGCTCGGGTCGCTGTCCCACATGTTCGGCTGGTGGAAGTGCTGGCCGTACAGTTCCTGGATCTTCGTGCGGTTGTAGTCGTGGTTGCCCAAGGTCTGTGCTGAGGCCTGGGTGCGCATCTGCTTCGGGTCCAGGTAGGCGCGGTATTCGCCGGCGTCACCGGCGTAGGTCTGCACCTGGTCGCCGGCGGAGTACATGAACTGGGCGTTCGGGTACATCTCGTTGGCCGCATCGAGGGTGGCCTGCCAGCCGGCGCGGTCCTTCTCAACGTTGCCCGAGGCGCCGATCTGGGCGTCGCCCATGAACGTGAACTCGTGTTCAAGCGTGTTCTCATAGACGCGGAACTGCTCGATGTCGGTCCAGCCGCCGGCTTCGGAACCGACCCGGTAGGAGTAGGTGCCCGGCTTGAGCCCGGTCAGGGTGGCGTGGACGTACTCCTCGCCGGCGACTGCGCTGGTGCCGCGGGTGACCGGGGCGACGCTCTGCGCGTCGGCGGGCATCTCGGTGTGCTCACCGGGCGCGAACTGCACGGACTCATCGACACCGGAGGTGGTGAACCAGGAGATGTAGCGTTCGCTGGGGTCGGAGCCGATGCCCAGCAGCAGCGAGTGGTGCACCGGCTTCTCCTCCGGTGCTCTCAGGCTCAGGTCGGCGACGTCGAGGTAGATGTCGGAGCTGGTGGCCCGGCCCTGGTGGAGCTGGACGGCGATGGTGTTCTCACCGGTGGTGAGCACATCGGCGTCGACGTCGATGCGGCCGGTCTTCGGTGCCGAGGAGTTCGAGCCGCCGTAGACGAGGTTGCGTCCCTCGCCGTCGGCCGGGTAGTCGATGCCTCCGTCGTCGAAGCCTGCGATCTTCTCACCGTTGACGAAGACCGCTGCGGCGTCGTCGTAGCGCACCGAGCCCGTCAGCTGCTTGTCGCCTTCGAGGTCAGCGGCGTCGACGTCGATGGTGGTGCGGAAGAAGAACGCCTCGTGGTTCTCAACGGTGCCGTCCTTGTACTGGGTAAGCAGGTTGTCCGGGGTGTGCCCGCCGGAGAGTGCCTTCTTCTCCCCGCGCAGGGCGCCGAAACTGCCGGCAGCGGTCTGCCAGGCGGTGTCGTCGAAGTCTGCGGCGGTCCAGTCGGTGCGGCCGGGAAGCCCATCGGCGGGGTCGGTGCCGTCATCGAGATAGCGCCATTCGGTGGTGCCGCTGGTGATGAGCTCGGTGTCGGGGGCGGCTGCAGACGGGACTGCGGTCGCGGCGACACCGGCGCTGGCCAGGGCCAGGGACAGCAGTCCACCGCAGGCTGCGCGGAGGGTTGTCAGTCGGATCATGTCTCTCATTTCGACTCAAGAGGCGTGCATTCGCTGGTGGGTGCTCGAAAAGCACCGTCTCGAGCCTGCTCGGCACGAACGAACTCTGAGTGAACACCGGATGGAAACCGATAGAAAGCTGAAAACCCCAGGTCAGAGGGTCAGCTACGGGTTGCTGAGTGGGCCTGGTTGCGGTTGGCCATCCGGCGCACGGTGTCGGCCGGCAGCATGAGTGTCGGGGCCAGGGTGAAGGCGACGATGGTGGCCCCGACGGCACCGGCGGCCATGATGCCGGCGAGCACGACGATCTGGAAGCGGCCGGCCTCCAGGGGGCTGACGCCGCCGAAGATCGCGCCGACGAATGCGCCGGGCAGGGTGACGAGGCCGGTGGTCTTCGTCTGGTCGGTTGAGGGGATGAGTGCTTCGCGGACGGCTTCGCGGGCGATATCAAGGGTGGCCTGCCGGGGTGTGGCACCCAGTGCGAGCCAGCCTTCGACTTCCGGGAACCGGCCGGCGGTGCTCTGGGCGGTGCGGCGGCCGGCGAGGGTGACGGCGGTCATCGCGTTGCCGATGACGATGCCGCCGATTGCCAGCGCATACCGGGCTGATGGTTCGAGTGCACCGGTGAGGAAGATGACGGCCAAGGTGATGGCCACGCCTGCGGCCATCGCTCCTGCGACGATCCCGAAGCGGGTGAGCGTCCAGCCGATGCGCCGGGTGGCGGTGACGGCGGCGACGCTGAACATGACGGCAAGGGCCACGGCGACCCAGCGAGGATCGGTGATGACGCCGGCGAGGATAAAGCTGATCGCTGCCAGCTGCAGTGCGCCGCGGAACACTGCGACACCGGCGGCCCAGCGGTGGCGGACACCGGCAAGCGTCAGCACCGTGACCGCGACGGCGAGCAGCACGAGGACTGCGGTGATAGTCGGCCACAGCTGCTCGATCATCGGCGTCAGTTCCCGCCCGCGCGGGTCAGCTTCTGTGGTTGCGGCAGGGCGGTGACGGTGAGCTTCTGGATCTCACCGGCAGGGTTGAGCATCATCTCCACACGCCGGCCATGGGCGGTTCCCGGTCCGCCTTCTGCCCAGACTTCCCAGCGGGCTGACAGTGCGGTCAGCCACTCGACCTCAGCGGTGGTGCCATCAGCGACTGGGGTGCCGACGTGGTCGCGGATGCGCTGCCATGCTGTGAGCCGTTCGGCACGCGGCATGTCGAGGTCCATGTTGGAGGAGAAGATGCGCTCGGCCTCAGCATCGTCGCCGGTGGCGATCATCGTCTCGGCTTGCAGCTGGCGGGTGCGGGCCAGTTCCGAGGCGGTGAAGCTGGTGATCGGTGTGACCGGGATGCTGACCGGCTGGGTGTCTGGTGCAGCTGAGCCGCTGGCCTTCTGTGCTGGGGTCAGCGGCACCGGCTGGGCGGCCGGCCACAGGTGTGAGTCTGGTTCGTGGTCGCGCTGGATGGCGAGCGCGGTGTTGAGTGCGCGGGTGGCGACGGCTTCGGCGGGAAAGTAGGTGAGGTTGGCCAGCACGATGACGCCGGCACCAGTGGCGGCGTGCCAGCGCATGTGCAGCCCGAAGCCGGGGTAACCGCCCGAGTGTCCAGCCATGTGCCCGTAGCGGGTGTCGAAGGAGCAGCGCAGCCCGTAGCCGTAGCCGATCGAGACGGCGTGCTCGTCACCGTGCTGGATGCTGATAGGCCGCTGGGTCTGCTGGAGATCGGCCAGCACCCGCCGCCAGGCACGGGCTTCCGCCTCGGTGCGCCCGAGGGCGCGGCAGGCATCGCCAGGCTCGGTCGAGGTCACCGCGTCGATGAGCGCTGCCACCCAGACGGCGACGTCGTCGACGGTCGAGGCGAGCCCGCCGATGGCCGAAAACGCTCCGGGCAGGCTGATCGGCTGCGCTTCGAGCTCCCCGTCGCTGGTGCGCCGGTAGCCAGTGACGAGCCGGTCGACATCGAGCCGCCGGACGTCGAACCCGGTCGAGGTCAATCCGAGAGGCGCGAGCAGGTGGAGGTGGACGACCTCGGTGAAGGCATGCCCGGTGGCGGCTTCGACGAAGGCGCCGAGCATCGCGTAGCCGTAGTTGGCGTACTCGTACCCGGCCCCGGCCGGGAAGTTCGCCAGTGCCTCCCCCTGCATGAGCCGCTGCATCTGGGAGATCGGCATCGATTCGAGCCGGTCGGCCCATGGGTCGTCTGTGGGCAGACCGGTCGACATCGTCAGCGCATCGCGGATCGTCATCTCCGCAGCCCACTCACCGGCGCTCAGAGCCGGCAGCCAGTCGGCAAGCAGGTCATCGAGACTGGGTCTGCGGCCGATGACCGGGATGAGCCCGCGGCAGATGCCCAGCACCGCCGCGGCGGTGAAGGACTTCGTCATCGACGCGATCCGGTAGATCCGATCGGTGCCCTGTCCGGCTGCCAGCTGGCCGTCAGAGACGATGCCGTAAGACACCTCGGGAACGGATGCGGCGGCGGCCTCGTCCACCACCACCTCGCGGGCGGCGGTGAGTGCGTTGTCGGTCAGTCTCATGTGTTCTCTCCGCGGCGTTGCTGGGCGGCGATCTCGTGGCGGTGCAGGTGGTCGTAGGAGTCGCCGAGGATGGCGTGCAAGCCCTCGGTGCGGTCGATCTGCTTGGCTCGGGCGACGGCGTACAGCACGGTGCCGATGGCGAACCAGACGCCGAGGATGATGTACTCGGCCGGCCACACGAGAGACGAGCTGGTGCCGGGTACGATCGCCCAGATGATGACGAGGAGTGCGCCGATGCCGCCGATGGCGGGCAGGAAGCCGAGCCGGGTGCGGTAGGGGCGTTCGAGTTCGGGGTAGCGGCGCGGGGTGAGGTACTTGGCGAGGACGACCATGAACCACACGATGCCGAGGTAGACGCCGCCGGTGTCGAGGAACCACACGACCGCGCCGGGTCCGAGCCACCCGAGGCCGAGCGTGATGGCGGCGGTGGCGATGAGGGCCTTGTGCGGGGTGCCGCGGCGATCGTGGATGTCGGCCAGCTGCGGGGGCAGCAGGTGGGCGCGACCCATCGCGACCATGATGCGGGAGCTGGCGACGAAGAGGCCGAGGAAGCTGGTGAGGAGTCCGAGGAAGGCGATGAGGTAGGCGCCGGCACCGAGCAGCGGGAACCCGGCTTCGCGGAACGCCGCGACGGTGCCGAGGTCCATCTGGGCGACATCCTCCCATGGCAGCACCCAGGCGGTGGCGGCGAGCACGAGGCAGTAGAAGGTGCCGGCGGTCAGCACGGTGAGCACGACGGTGCGGCCGACCTTGCGGGCGGAGATCTTGGCGTCCTCGGCGAGCACGGCGACGAGTCCGAACCCGGCGAGGAAGGTCATGCCGGGGATGATGAAGCGCAGCGTGTCGGAGACCGGGGCTGAGTCGGGATAGTAGGCGGGGAAGAAGTTCTGCGGTGAGCCGGTGGAGAATCCGACGACGACGAGCGCTGCGCCGATGATGACGATGGCGGCGAACATCGCCAGCTGCACCTGGGCGCCGATCTCGATGCCGAACCAGTTGAGTGCGAAGAACAGCGCAGTGAGCGCGATGCCGACGAGCAGCACCGGCAGGTACACGGTCTCGTCGTTGATGGTGTAGAGCGGGATGGTGTTGAAGACAGGGAAGAAGTTGCCGAGCAGGAACCCGAAGGCGGTGACGTAGAAGGCGAGCGAGGAGACGTAGGCGCCCAGCAGCATCCAGCCGGTGAAGAACGCCGCCCCGCGGCCCATCGAGGTGTAGGAGTAGACCACCTCGCCGCCGGCGCGCGGGAACGTCGTCGTCAGCTCCGAGTACGCCAGCGCCACGCATGCGGCGAGCAGCACGCCTGCCGCCAGGCCGAAGACGACTCCGCCGGCGCCGTATTCGCCGAACAGCGTCGAGTTCGTGTAGATCCAGCTTGTGCCGACCACACCTGCTACGCCGAATGCGAGCAGCTGCAGCGTGCCGAGGGATTTCTTCAGCTCTGCCATCGCATCCTCACTGCCTCATGTCCTGCACCGATCGCCCCTGATCCGGGGTCTGCGCCTATCGTGCCACACACCACAGTCATCCCCGCGCACAGCCCTGTCACCAGCGACGCCACGCTCCCGCGGCCGGGCGCGGCGCATGCGTCAGGCGACAGTTTCCGCACTCTCTTTTTGGCGCTTGTCGACAGCCGCCGAAAAACCCTCCCAGAGGGGTCGTCACCCGCGGCTTCCCGGCTCTACGATGTCCCCATGACACCACTGCGCCACACCCTCAACCACCACGTCATGGCGGTGGGTGAGTCCCCCATCCGGCGGCTGTTCGAGATCGCCGCCGATCCCTCCATCATCAGCTTCGCCGGCGGTCATCCGGCACCTGAGCTCTTCGACGTCGACGGGCTCGCTGCGGCCTACGCCCATATCTTCGCCACCGACGGCCCGCGCGCTATGCAGTACGGTTCGACCGACGGTGAGCCGGAGATGCGCGAGGCCGCGGCCCGTCGCCTGCAGGAGGCGAATGTGCCGGCTTCCGCCGCCGAGGTGATGGTCACCTCGGGTTCACAGCAGGGGCTCGGGCTCGTGGCCCAGGCTCTGTTCAACCCCGGTGACGTCGTGCTCGTGGAGAACCCGACCTATATGTCGGCACTGCAGGCTTTCGCCGTCCAGGGTGTCGAGCTCAAAGCACTCGACGGCGATGAGGCCGGAATCGTGCCTGAGGCGCTGGCTGCGGCGATCGAGATGTGGAACCCGAAGGCCGTCTACCTCATTCCGACCTTCCAGAACCCGACCGGGATCTCCATGCCGGCCTCACGCCGGCAGCAGATCGCCGATGTGCTCGCCGACTCCGATGTCTGGCTCATCGAAGACGACCCGTATGCGGAGCTGCGCTTCACCGACGATGTGCTTACCCCGATCAGCGCCGATCCGCGGCTGGATGACCGGTCGCTGCTGCTCGGCAGCCTCTCGAAGGTCCTCTCCCCCGGCGTGCGCGTCGGCTGGATCCGCTGCCCGGATGAGGAGGCCCGCGAGCGGATCGGCGTGACGAAGCAGGCGACCGCGCTGCAGACCTCGACGATCGACCAGCTCGCCGCCGCCCACTACCTCCGCACGCACGATATGGAGGAGGTCCTCACCCCGGTGCGCGCGGAGTACAAGGCGCGGATGCTCACGCTAGTCGAGGAGCTGACGACGGTGCTGCCGGCAGGTTCGGTGATGAACCAGCCGGCCGGCGGGATGTTCGTCTGGGCCCGGCTGCCCGAGGGCTTCGACACCCAGGAGCTCGTCTTCGACGCTGCCCAGGCCGGAGTCCTCTACGTGCCCGGCCCGCCGTTCTACGTCTCCGACCCCGACCCGCGCACCCTGCGCTTCTCGTTCGTGTCCAACGGCGTCGAGGCCACCCGGGAGGGTGTGCGCCGGTTGGCGGCGGTGCTCGGCACCGAGAGCACGCTGGCCCAGCCGGCTTAGCCGCTCGCCTCCGCGTCTGCCCTGGTCAGGCGCCGCTGCCGAGGCGGTTCTCACCGCTGCCGAGGCGGCGGTAGGCTCCCGGCGTCTGTCCGGTGACGGCTTTGAAGTCACGCTGGAAATGCGCCTGGTCGGCGTAGCCGAGCGCTGCTGCGAGATCAGCTGATGTCTCTCCGGCGCGGATGCGCGCGGCGGCATCTTGCACGCGCCTGCGCCGGATGAGCCACGTCGGCGAATAGCCGAGCGTGTGGGCGACAAGGCGCTGCAGACGGCGCTGTCCGATCCCGGCTGCGGCGGCGAGCTGGCTGCTGGTGAGGATCGCTGGATCGGTCTCGACCCGGCCGACGATCGTGTTGAGCAGACGACCGTCCGCGTCGGGGGCCGGCAGGTGACGCTCGGCCCAGTCGATGAGCAGGTCGGCGGCCGAGCCTGCGGCGCTGTCGTCGGTCTCGGCGGACATGCAGGCACGGATCTGCTCACTCACGACCGCCATCTCGTCCGCAAGATCCGGGCCCCGGCGCAGCGCTGCCCCGCATGCCGGCTGGAGCAGCAGCCCGACAGCCCAGCCATCACCTGTCAGCTCCCGTCTCGACATCGCCGATTCGGGCGGGTGGAAACGGGTCTCGTGCGGTTCGACGACCAGGTTGCCGCCGGGGAACTCGATGACCTGCTGGGTCAGCGACTGCCCATCCGGAAGGGACCACCTGGGCGCCCACGCCCACCGCACCCGGTCAGCCACCGCCTCGGAAACGGGGCACCGCAGAAGCCTCAGTGTCTGCGGGGTCAGGTGCCCGCGCTCATCGATGCCTGCGCTCATACGCACATTCAACACCCGCCTGCAGCCTGTGGCGAGGTCTGTCGCGAATCTTCAAGACCGCAGCCGGCGGTCGACGCAACGATGAGTGCATGACTGCAGAAGCTTCGCCGGCTACCGGCGCACACACGACCAACGGCACCCCACACGGGTACACCTCGCTGACCCCGTTTATCGTCGTCACCGACGCAGCATCGGCGATCGACTTCTACACCCGCGTCTTCTCAGCCCGGCTCATCAGCCGCACGGATTCCCCTGACGGCAGCGTCCTGCACGCCGAACTCGATTTCGGCCAGGGCCGGCTGCAGCTAGCCGATGCGAACCCGGACTACGGGCTCGTGCTGCCTGAGAGCGGCGATGCGGTCAGCTCCTCGTTGTGCCTGTACTGCCCTGACGCCGATGCGGTCGTTGCCGCAGCCGAGGCGGCCGGTGCCACAGTGCGCGAACCGGTCGCCGATTTCGTCTCCGGGGACCGGTACGGTTCGCTCGTCGATCCGTTCGGCCGCCGCTGGGCGATCCTCACGCGCGTCGAAGACCTTTCCGATGAGGAGTCGGCCGCCCGCGTCGCCGAGTGGGCGCAGTCGATGGGCGCAGGCTGAGCCGTCGGCCGGTTCACCCTCTGGGCCCTATCATCATGGGATGAGAGCTCGGAACTCAGACGACCTCGAGGCACCGGGCAGACCTGCCCGGGAATGGATCCCCGGCCGCACAGCGGCGGCCCTCATCAACATCATCGGCGTGCTCGTCGCGCCGGCCGGTTTCGCGCTCTACTTCTTCCTGTGGGCGCACAGCCGGTCTGCCGGTGGCGGAAGCTTCGGCATAGTGCAGCTGCTGCTCGGGATCGTTGCAGCCTTGGCGCTCTTTGCTGTCCTGCTCGTCGCCCATGAGGCGATGCACGCCGTGGGGATGCGGGTCTTCGGCGCACGTCCGCAGGTCGGGCTCACGCGGATCGGCGGGAAGATCCCGGCTGTCTACTGCATCGCTCCCGGTGCCCGGTTCTCCAAACCCCAGTACCTGGCGATCGCACTGGCGCCGCTTGTCGTCATCGGCGGCGGGTGCGCGCTCGTCGTCGCGTTCGTCCCCTTCGGTGGCTGGCTGGTGCTGCCGGCAGCCGTGCATCTGGCCGGCTGCGTCGGCGACGTCGCTCTGGCTTTCACCGCCCTACGGCAACCGCCGGGAACCCTCATCGAGGAGCTCCCGGCGGGCCTGCAGTTCTCCAACTGAGCCGCAGCGCTGAGCTGAGCCACAGCGCTCAGCCGAGCCTCAGCACTCGACGACGTTGACGGCTAGGCCGCCGAGGGCCGTTTCCTTGTACTTGTGGCTCATGTCCTCACCGGTGGCCTTCATCGTCGCGATGACCTCGTCGAGGCTCACCCGGTGCTCGCCGTCGCCGAACATCGCCATCTTCGCCGCATTGATCGCCTTGCCGGCTGCGATCGCGTTGCGTTCGATGCACGGCACCTGGACGAGCCCGGCGATCGGGTCGCAGGTGAGTCCGAGGTTGTGCTCCATGGCGATCTCGGCGGCGTTCTCGACCTGTTCGGTGGTCCCGCCCATAATCTGGGCGAGCGCCCCGGCAGCCATCGAAGACGCTGATCCGACCTCACCTTGGCAGCCGACCTCAGCACCGGAGATCGACGCGTTCTCCTTGTACAGCACGCCGATCGCACCGGCGGTGAGCAGGAACTTCACGATCGCGTTCTCCCGTGCATTCGACGAGGCCGGGGCGTCGGCCACCTCGGGAACGTAGTTAAGCGCATAGTAGAGCACGGCCGGGACGATCCCGGCGGCCCCGTTGGTGGGGGCGGTGACGATCCGTCCGCCGGAGGCGTTCTCCTCGTTGACGGCCAGGGCGATGAGGTTGACCCACTCCTGGTAGAAGTGCGGGTCGCCGCTGGGGTCCTGCTCCTTGAGCTTGAGGTACCAGTCGTGGGCGCGGCGGCGGACTTTGAGACCGCCGGGCAGGTTGCCGGAGCGGTCGAGGGAGTTCATGACGCACTGGTCCATGACGCCGTAGATGTGCAGCAGCCCGCGGCGGATATCGGGCACCGAGCGGTGGACCTTCTCGTTCTCCAGCATGATCTCCCAGATCGCCAGCCCGGTCTCCTTGCTGATGCGCAGCAGGTCAGCACCGGTGCTGAACGGGTAGGGGATCTGCGGGCCCTCGTCGTGGGCGGCCGCAACGGCGGCGAGCTCATCGGCGGAGACGTCTGCGTCCTCGGGATGCTCCTTGCGCGCCTCGGCGATGAGCGCTTCCTCCTCGGACTGGCTGACGACGAAGCCGCCGCCGATCGAGAAGTACGTCTCCTCGGCGATGACCTCGCCGGCGGCGTCACGGGCAGCGAGTGTGAGGCCGTTGGTGTGGCGTTCGAGCACGGTCAGCGGGCGCTGGCGCATATCGTCGACGCTGAAGGCGATCTCCTTGCGGTCGCCGAGCAGCAGTCTGCCGGTCTCGTGCATCCGGGCGGTGCGTTCGTCGACCTCATTGGGTTCGACGGCTTCGGGCTGGCAGCCCTCTAGGCCGAGCAGGATCGCATCGAAGGTTCCGTGGCCGGCGCCGGTGGCGGCCAGGGAGCCGTAGACGTCGACATCGAGGGAGGCGACGTCGTCGATGCGCTCACCGATGAGCTCGACGAAGGTCGCCGCGGCTCGCATCGGCCCGACGGTGTGGGAGCTGGAGGGGCCGATTCCGACGGTGAACAGGTCGAAAACGCTGATCGCCATGGTGACACCAACTTTCGCTCAGGGTGGGCAGCGCTGCCCAGGAGTGGGGTTCCCGGCCGGTTGCCGGGCCGGCCGGACGCAGAGTGCGCGCTGGGCCGGGATGGGTGCCGCCGAGGTGGAGCGGCGGCACCCAGCCGATCAGAGGTGGCCGCTCAGATGTGGTTGGCCTCGGCATAGCCGGCCGCATCCATGACCTCGCCGAGCTCAGTGGCGTCGACTTCGAACAGCCAGCCCTCACCGTAGGGGTCGGAGTTGAGCAGCCCGGGGTTGTCATCGACGTTGTCGTTGACAGCGGTGACGGTGCCGGTGACCGGGCAGTACAGGTCGGAGACCGACTTGGTCGACTCGACCTCACCGCAGGTCTCACCGGCGGTGACGGTGTCACCGACGGCGGGCAGGTCGACGAAGACGACCTCGCCGAGGGCGTCGGCGGCGACAGCGGTGATGCCGATGCGCACGGTATTGCCGACGATCGCGTCAGCCGTGGCGTTGACCCATTCGTGTTCCTTCGAATAGGTGAAGTCCTGTGGCAGCGGAGGCAGTTCAGCCATGATGAGTTCCTTTCAGGTGGATGAGGTTGTGGCGGCAGTCAGGTGGTGTCAGCCGTGCAGCGGTGGCCGGTGCAGGTGCGCCGGTCACTTCTTCCGGCGGTAGAACGGCAGTTCGGTCACGGTGAAGTCATAGGACTTTCCGCGGATGTCGACGCTGACCGCGGTTCCGGGTTCGGTGTGCTCCCGGTCGAGGTAGGCCAGCGCGATCGGGTGGCCGAGCGTCGGGGACGGCTGACCGGAGGTGATCTCGCCGATCTGCTCGCCGTCCAGCAGCACGGTCGCGCCCTGGCGGGCGGCGCGCCGGCCCTGTGAGGTCAGGCCTGCGAGCACGCGGGCCGGCTGCTGGGTCAGCAGTCCTTCGAGTGCTTCGCGGGCGAAGAGGTGCTCTTTGTTCTTGACGTTGAGTTCGACCATCCGCGACAGTCCGGCATCGAGCGGGCTGTGCTCGAGGCTGAGCTCGTTGCCGTACAGCGGCATGCCGGCTTCTAGGCGCAGCGAGTCGCGGGCGGCCAGACCGCACGGCAGCACCTCGCCGTCGACCTTCTCGGCCGCGGAGAAGAGCAGCTCCCAGATCGCCTCGGCCGAGGCGTTGGGCAGGTAGAGCTCGAAACCGTCCTCACCGGTGTAGCCGGTACGGGCGAGCATGATCTCAACCCCGTCGAGGGTCAGCGGCTGCCAGGCGTAGTAGCCGAGCTCGTCGAGCGACCCGCCGCCCCCGCCGGCGGCTTCGAGAATCGCCTGGGACTGCGGTCCCTGCACGGCGATGAGCGCGGTGTCTGCGGACTCGTCTGCCACCTCGGCGGCGGCGTCGGTGACGATCTCGGTGCGGAACTCCTCGGCCCGGGCGGTCAGCGCTTCAACGACGGCAGGGGTGTTCGAGGCGTTGGGCACGACGAGGAACTCGTCGTCGGCGATGCGGTAGGTGATGAGGTCGTCGACGAGCCCGCCGGCGGCGTCGACGAGGACACCGTACTTCGCCTTGCCGACGGGCATCGAGGAGTACTTGGCCACGAGCGCGTAGTCGAGCAGCGCGCCGGCATCGGCACCGGTCACCCGCACTTCGCCCATATGGGAGAGATCGAAGATGCCGGCGGCCTCGCGCACCGCACGGTGCTCGGCGAGTTCGGAGCCGTACTTCAGCGGCATGTCCCAGCCGCCGAAGTCCGTGAACGAGGCGCCGAGGCGGGCGTGGACGTCATGGAGTGGGGTGTGCTTGGTCATGCGTTGTCACCTTTCGCATCGGCGGCATCGGCAAGCTCCGCCTCGGTGTCGGAATCGGTTTCGAAGGCTTCGGGCGGCGGGCAGGAGCAGACGAGGTTGCGGTCGCCGTAGGCGCCGTCGATGCGGCGCACCGGGGGGAAGTACTTCGTCAGCTTCAGACCGGGCACCGGGAACACGGCGGTCTCGCGGCTGTAGGCGGCGTCCCAGTCATCCATCACGCAAGTGGCGGTGTGCGGCGCGGCGGCCAGCGGCGAGGCCTCGTAGGAGTACTCGTCGCCGATCGCGTCGATCTCAGCGCGAATCGACTTCATCGCAGTGATGAAGCGCTCGAGTTCGCCGAGGTCCTCGCTCTCGGTCGGTTCGACCATCAGCGTGCCGGCGACCGGGAAGGCCAGGGTCGGGGCGTGGAAGCCGTAGTCGATGAGCCGCTTGGCGACGTCCTCGGCGGTGACACCAGTCTTGGCGGTGATCTCGCGCAGGTCGAGGATGCACTCGTGCGCCACGAGTCCGTTCTCACCGGTGTACAGGGTCGGGAACTCCTCGGCCAGGGCGTGGGAGACGTAGTTGGCGCTCAGCAGCGCGGTCTTCGTCGCCTCGACGAGTCCGTCGGGTCCCATCAGCTTGAGGTAGGCCCAGGAGATCGGCAGCACACCGGCCGAACCGTACAGCGAGGCGCTGACCGGCAGGTCGAGGCTGTCGCGCTCACCGGCGACGAGCTCAGCCGAGCGCGGGTCGCCGGGCAGGAACGGTGCGAGGTGCTCGCGCACCGCCACCGGGCCGACTCCCGGTCCGCCGCCGCCGTGCGGGATGCAGAAGGTCTTGTGCAGGTTGAGGTGCGAGACGTCGCCGCCGAACTCGCCGGGCTGGGCGAGGCCGCACAGCGCGTTGAGGTTGGCGCCGTCGACGTAGACCTGGCCGCCGGCGTCGTGGATCTTCTGGCAGACCAGGCGCACATCGGATTCGTACACGCCGTGGGTCGACGGGTAGGTGATCATGATGCCGGCGAGCGTATCGCGGTGCTTGTCGATCTTCGCATCGAGGTCATCGAGGTCGATCGAGCCGTCGGCAGCCGTGCCGACGACGACCACCGAGAGTCCTGCCAGCACGGCGGAGGCGGCGTTGGTGCCGTGGGCCGACTGCGGAATGATGCACACGCGACGCTCGGGCTGGCCGTTGGACAGGTGGTAGCCGCGGATCGCGAGCAGGCCTGCGAGCTCGCCCTGGGAGCCGGCGTTGGGCTGGATGGAGACCTGGTCGTAGCCGGTGATATCGACGAGCATTTCGTTGAGTTCACCGATGAGCTCCCGCCAGCCGGCCGTCTGCGATTCAGGCGCGAACGGGTGGATGGTCGCGAACTCCGGCCAGGTGATGGCCTCCATCTCGACAGCGGCGTTGAGCTTCATCGTGCACGAGCCCAGCGGGATCATCGTCCGGTCGAGGGCGAGGTCGCGGTCGGCGAGCGTGCGCAGGTAGCGCATCATGAGCGTCTCGGAGCCGTAGGTGTTGAACACCGGGTGCGTCAGGAAATCGGTCTCGCGGTGCAGCGACTCAGCCCACTTCGGGGCCGGCACCTGGGCGGGCCCGAAGCCGCCCTGGCCGGCGCCGCCTGCCCCGGTGGTTCCCGCGCCCGAGGTGCCGAGCACGTCGTCATCGAGCCGCGCCTCGATGCCGAGGGCAGAAAGCACGGCGTTGGCGTCGGCAGGCGTGTGGGGTTCGCCGAAGGAGACGGTGACGTGCTCGTCATCGTAGCGGCCGAGGTTGACACCTTCCTTATCGGCGGCGGCGATGGCGGCACCGGCGTCGGGCACGCGCAGGGTAAGCGTGTCGAAGAAGTCGGCGGTGGCCACGCTCACCGCACCCGAGGCGGCGGAGCCTCCCGAGGTGCCGACCGCCTCGGCGAAGGCGGTGGCGAGGCGGTGGATGCGCGAGGCGATCTTCGCAAGTCCGACCGGGCCGTGGTAGACGGCGTACATGCCGGCGCACACGGCCAGCAGCGCCTGGGCGGTGCAGATGTTGGAGGTGGCCTTCTGGCGGCGGATGTGCTGTTCGCGAGTCTGCAGGGCCAGGCGATAGGCGGGCTTGCCGTCGGCGTCGACGGACACGCCGACGAGCCGTCCGGGCAGCATGCGCTTGAGCTTCTCGGTCACGGCCATGAAGCCGGCGTGCGGGCCGCCGAAGAACAGCGGCACGCCGAAGCGCTGGGCGGAGCCGACGGCGATGTCGGCACCCTGGGCGGCCGGCTCCTTGAGCATGGTCAGCGCCAGCAGGTCGGAGACGAAGGTGACGAGGGCGCTGCGCTCCTTGGCGGTGGCGACAGCGGAGTCGAAGCTGCGGATCGCTCCGGAGGTGCCCGGCTGGGAGCACACGATGCCGAACACATCTTCGCCGACGAGGCCTTCGGAGAGGTCGGCGACCTGGACTTCGAAGTCCATTGCCCGGGCACGGGCGCGGACGACGGCGATGGTCTGCGGGTGGGTCTCGGAGTCGAGGACGACGACCGAGCCCTTCTTGTTGGCCCGGCGCATGAGCAGCACCGCCTCGGCGACGGCGGTGGCCTCATCGAGCAGGGAGGCGTTGGCGATATCGAGGCCGGTGAGATCCTGGACGACGTTCTGGAAGTTCAGCAGCGCTTCGAGCCGGCCCTGGGAGATCTCGGGCTGGTACGGGGTGTAGGCGGTGTACCAGGCGGGGTTCTCGACGACGTTGCGGCGGATCACCGCGGGCATGATCGTGTCGTAGTAACCCTGCCCGATCATCTGGGTGCGCATGACGTTCTTGCCGGCGAGCTCCTTGAGTCGGGCGAGGACCTGGGTTTCGGTCAGCGCGGCATCGAGGCCGAGGGCGCGCTCCTGGGCGATGTTCTTCGGCAGCGCGGCTGCGGCGAGTGCATCGAGGGAGTCGTAGCCGAGGGCCGCGAGCATCTGCTCGACCTGTGCGGCGCGCGGGCCGATGTGCCGGTCGGAGAACGGCCGGGGCGCGTCTCCGGCGGCGGGAGTCGTATGGGCAAGGGAACCAGTCGTCATGCTTATCCTCACGCTTGATGGTCCGTCGCGGTGACGAACACACGAGTGCCGGGTGTTCCTCCCCGCTCTGTCAGACCTGCGCAGGTGCGAAACCTGTGCCGGTGAGGCGGTTGCCCGCCTGCTGGTACTCCTCCAGAGGTGCCTGCATGCTCCGGTACTGGGCCTGAGAGTTTCCCGGGGAGGGAATTGCACCTACGGCGCCGCCTGAGGGCGGCTCTCCCGAAGCATGTCGTCGCGGCTCCCACGATTCTACACGTCTCGGCGGCGGTCTTACAGGAGCTCCTGTGAGACCGGACACCCCGCCGGGGACCCCGCCTCATGCGCATCACGCGTCCATGTATCCATCGGCATATGACGACATGACCATAGGTGAGCTGGGCCGATACCTTTCAGCTCATACTCTTCATACTCTGGCCGCGCCGACGCGGCGCAGCCGAGCTGAGCCTGGCAGAGCGCCGGGCTTCGAGCCAGAAAGCAGATCATGCGAATTCCTCTCACGCGCACGCTCCGTGCGCCCTCCAGGCGACTCCGGGTCGCCGCGGCGGCGCTGGTGGCAGCCGCCCTCATCAGCCCGGCCGCAGCGACACTGCCGCTGACGGCCGATCCGGCTCACGCCGGGCCGAGCGACGGCATGAAGGTCGCCGCTCGCGCGCATATCGACAGCCCCCAGGTGTACTGGGATTCCGAGGCGAACGGCTTCGACCTCAAGACGAAGGTCGGTTCGAAGGCCTATGAGGCGCCGACGACCGTCAACTGGGTCGGCAAGGGGTGGAGTGCCCGCAGCGGCAAGTCCCAGTACCAGTTCACGGTGCCGAACAAGCCAGGCCTGGAGTTCCTCGGCAAGCCCGGTGAGACCTTCTATCAGGCGCCCATCCTGCCGGAGGGCAACCACCTGCCGACGTGGATCGGGTTCGGCGCTGAGGCCGGGATCCCGGCCAAGCGGTTCCGCAACGCCTCCTTCAGCCTCGATGTCCTCGACGTCGACGGGCCGGGCACCTTCGAGCTGTTCACCACCTACGAGGATCCGGAGAAGGTGTTCGTCAACCGGCTGATGTCCTCCTCGGAGAACGGCCTGCGTTCGGCCCGCCTCGTCGGCGGCGACCACACCCACAACACGACGACATTCTCCCGTCCGGGCACCTACGACATCACCTACCGGGCTGTAGCCCGCGACGACACGTCCGGGAAGATCATCGCCTCGAAGGACACGAAGTTCCGCTGGCAGGTCGGTGGACAAGAACCGGCCGCCGAGGCGAGCCCGAGTCTAGAGGACCGTTACGCCTCGGCCCCGGATGGACCGGTGCCCGGCACCTACACCTTCACCGCCGCACCCAAGGCGGACAAGGCCAAGGACGGCGACGACAAGCTCACGACGCTGACCTTCGACGCTGGCGACGCCTCGGTCACGGGCACGGCGACCGTGCTCATCAACGGCTACCACCTGACCGATATGCGCGTGGAGAAGGGCGTTGGGACGTGGGATGAGCACATCGGCCCGCGCACCTCGGACTTCCAGGTCGTCTTCACCCCCGATGGGAGCAAGCCGGGCAAGTGGATCTCACCGAAGCTCGGCTACGGTCCGGGTCAGCAGAGCACCCAGGTGGATTCCGCGAACGGTTCGGCTGAGCTCATGGGCAAGGTCAACGACCCAGCCAATACGCGGCTGAACACCGATGACATCACGCTTGACGACCTCGGCTACGACTTCTCGCTGACCGACAACGGCAACGGCACCTACAAGGCCCGCGTCGAGATGCATGACAAGAGCTTCCGCGGCTATGTCACCGGCGGGATGATGGAAACGCCAGACTCCAAGTACCCGACCGAGGAGTTCCAGGGCACGCTCGTCAACGGCGTGTGGGAGCACAACGAGGACGACTGGCTCATCGGCAAGCCCGATGCCGGATACACCCCGAACATCACGATCATCCCGCACGCGCAGGTCCGCGCCGAGGGCGCGACGATCAAGCTCGACACACCGTACACCAAGGAGAAGGGCATCACGCACTCCGGTGAGCTGACACCGGACAAGCACCTCTCCCCCTCACCGAGCCCGACGGGCTCTCCGACGGCTGAGCCGACAGGTTCCCCGACCGCCTCGCCGACGGCATCCCCGACCGCCTCGCCGACCGAGGATCCGACGATCCCGCCGGTGTGCACCGATGGTCGGAAGCTGCTCGATGACGGGCATGTCGATCTGAAGATGCGCCAAGCCGGATCCGGCATCGAGCTGAAGATGCATGACGACTCCGGCATCCACACCTCGGGCAAGCCGACTGAGCACGCGGTCTCCGACGTCGCCTTCGGCGTGCGCGACTCCGGTGTGGGCAAGCGCGGAGCCGATCAGGCCGATCCGGCCTTCGACTTCCTCGGCAAGCAGGGCGATACCTACTATGCGCTGCCGTTCGTGCAGAAGCGCGGGCTGCTGTGGCCTGGATACAACACCCAGGAGATCGACTTCGCCAAGCTCAAGGGCCCAGTGACGCTGTCGCTAACGGATGCAAAGACGCCGGAGGGCGCGCACTTCGCGCTCGCAGAGCAGGGATCGGGCTTCGGCGGCAAGCCTGAGCTGCGCCTGCAGTCGGGCACGGACAAGACCTCATTCCCGGTCACCTTCGCCACCCACGCCCACCCGATGTGGGTGTTCACCAAGCCCGGCGCCTACGAGCTGACCTTCCAGGCCTCGGCAACGGGAGCAGACGGCAAGAACCTGATCGGCGAGAAGCAGACGCTGCACGTGCACGTCGGCAAGGCAGCGATCGAAAAGTGCCTAGGCACCGGAACCGAAACGGAGACGCCGTCGCCCGAACCGACGGCGGAGCCGACGGCAACGACTGATCCGACTTCGGATCCGACAGCTGAACCGACGGCGGAGCCGACCGAGAGCACTGAGCCCACGGCGGATCCGACCGAGAGCACTGAGCCCACGGCGGATCCGAGCCAGAGCGCCGAGCCGACCGACACCGCCGATCCGTCTGAGTCGCCCAAGGCGACCGAGACCTCGGGCCCGGACGGTGACGATTCGGATCGTGACGGCTCCGGCAACGGCGGATCCGGTTCCGGTTCCAACGGCGATGCGAAGGCCGGCGGTTCGGCGGGTGGTGACTCCATCGGTGCGCTGCCGCGCACCGGCGGCAGCCTCATGGCCCTCGGGCTGGCCCTTCCTCTGCTCGGCGCCGGCGGCGCACTCCTTCTCGCCGCCCGACGCCGCAGGCGGTGATGCGGCGGCAGTGATCACCGCGGCATGACCAGATTCTCGGCCGGCAGGAGCAGACGCTTCTGCCGGCCGAGATGCATTCATCCGGCCGCCGCAAATGTCTGGTCATTACCCCTCCGGCGTCGATACACTGAGGGCAACCGGCCACGCGGCCACAGCCCTGCGGCCCCCTCCGCAGCACATCCGGGAATACCTCTGGGGGTATCATTGTTGTGGCGCAGGAAAGCGAAACCGTGATCAACCTCCGGCCCGCGCAGCGGGACGGACGAGGAGGACACATGCTCATCGAACGGATCTACGACGAGGACCTGGCGCAGGCCGCCTACTTCATCGGCTGTCAGGCGACCGGCGAGGCAATCGTCGTCGACGGCCGACGCGACGTCGAGTTCTTCCAGGAGTACGCCGCGAAGAACAACATGGCGATCAAGGCCGTGACCGAAACCCACATCCACGCCGACTACCTCTCCGGCACCCGCGAACTGGCTGAGGCCACCGGCGCGAAGATGTACGTCTCCGGCGAAGGCGGCCAGGACTGGCAGTACGGCTTCGAAGCCGAGCGCCTGAATGACGGTGACACCATCACCGTCGGCAACCTCACCCTCGAAGCCGTCCACACCCCCGGCCACACCCCCGAGCACCTGAGCTTCCTGCTCACCGACGGCGGCTTCACAGATGAGCCCGGCTTCCTGCTCTCCGGCGACTTCGTCTTCGTCGGCGACCTCGGCCGGCCCGACCTGCTCGACGAGGCAGCCGGCGGAGTCGACACCCGCTTCCAGGGCGCAAAGGACCTCTTCCGCAGCCTGAAGGAGAAGTTCATGCCGCTGCCGGACTACATCCAGGTGATGCCGGCGCATGGCTCCGGCTCGGCCTGCGGCAAGGCGCTCGGCGCCGTGCCGACCTCGACGGTCGGCTACGAGAAGGCCTTCGCCTGGTGGGCCAAGCACGTCAAGAACGACGACGAACAGGGCTTCATCGACGAGCTGCTCGACGGCCAGCCGGATGCGCACGCCTACTTCGGGCGGATGAAGCGCGAGAACCGCGACGGCCCGAAAGTCATGGGCGGCCGCCAGCCGCTGACCGAGCTCGACCTCGCGCAGGTCGCCAAGGACTTCGAGGCAGGCAAGGTCGTCATCGCCGACACGCGGACGCCCGATGAGATCCACGACGGCACCGTCAAGGGCGCGCTCGCCATCCCGGCGAACAAGCCGGCGACCTACGGCGCCTGGTCGTATGACCCCGAGGCGGAGTCGACGCCGATCGTGTTGCTGGCACCTGACGCCGCTGAAGCTCAGCGCATCTGGGATCACCTGGTGCGCGTCGGCATCGACGATGTGTCTGGCTACATCACCTCGCTGGACACGCTGGCCGACTACAAGCCGGAGGTCATCTCCCCGGCCGAGCTCGACCACACCGACTACGACCTGCTGCTCGATGTGCGCAACAAGACCGAGCACGCCGAGGGCCACATCCCCGGTTCGGCGCAGCTGAATGTCGGCCGCCTGCTGTGGAACCTCGACGAGCTGTCTGCAGACGGCACGATCGTGAGCTACTGCCAGTCCGGCATGCGCAACACGGTCGCAGCACAGGCCCTGCGCCGCGCCGGCTACGAGGTCATCGAGATCGACGGCAGCTTCGAAGGCTGGTCGAACTGGAAGCGCTCCGCCACCGCCTGATCAGCCCACCGGCACCTGAACACCTCAGGTGAGCAAACGGAATCGACAGCCTCCCCGTACCCACGGTGCGCCGGGAGGCTGTCGCCGTCTCCGCCTCGGGCGCGGTGGCACACCCGTCGCCGGGACCACCGGACACCTGTCGCCGGGACCGACAGTCGATAGACTGGCAGAACCAGGCCCCAGCACCAGGAGCTGACACCTATGGGTGACTACCGGCGCACGTTCCTCGGCCGACGCCAGCAGTGGTTCGGTCTCAAGCCTGCGGCCAAGCGCGCGCTCGCCAGCCCGCTCCTCCACCCGCTGCTCAGGCCGGCCACCCGGCTGCCGGGCATCACCATCGGCCGCCTGCCGGCGCCGGCCCACCTGACCGAGGTGACCGGCCGGGTGCGGACACTCGGGGCACCGGATGATGCGGCGGAGTTCGTGCTGCTGCGCCCCGATCGGTGCGAGATCGCCAAGGAGATGTACTGGGGCGCCGGCCGCCGGACCTCAGCTGCCGATGCCTTCGCCCTCGACCTCATGGCCACCCGTGCGGCCGACGCCGAAGTGTTCCTCGACATCGGCGCCTATACCGGCATCTTCTCCCTCGCCCTGGCTGCTGCCCACGCTGACCTGGAGATCCACGCCTTCGAGATGGTGCCCGCGGTCGCCGATGCGTGCCAGGCCAACATCGAGCGCAACGGCTTCGGTCAGCAGATCGCCCTGCACCGGATCGGGGTCGGCGACCCGGATGTCGTGCTCAGCGTGCCGTGCGGGGACGGCGGGTCGGCGCTGCCGTCGTTCTACTCGGTCGACATGGAGTTCTCCTCCGGGACCGAGGTGTCCTGCCGCAGCCTCGATGGGTTCGCTAAGCAGTTCGGTCCTGGGGATCGCGTGCTGCTCAAGGTCGATGTCGAGGGCGCGGAGAACACTGTCTTCGGCTTCGGCCAGCAGCTGCTGGCCGCCCACCGCCCGGAGATCCTGTGCGAGGTGCTGCCCGCCCGCGCGCAGCCGCGCGAGCTCGAGAAGCTGCTGGCCCCGCACGGGTACTCCTACTATCTGGTGGGCGAGGGCGTGCTGGAGCACCGGCAGCGGATCGTGCCCGATGAGGACTTCCGCGACTGGTTCTTCACCACCGCGACGCCCGGTGAGCTCGCTGCCGCCGGTGTGCCGGTGCGGGACTGAGCCTGCGGTTCAGCGGGCGAAGGCGACCTCGCCGTTGACGATGCTGAGGTCGACCTGCAGATCGCGCACCGCACAGGCGTGCTCGAACAGCGCTTCCTCGGACTCGCACCTTCCGGTCACACCGTCGGAGCCGGCGTGTCCGGTGATCGGGTCGGTGTCGACGACGATGAGGTCGGCGTCCATGCCCGGCATGATCCGCCCGGACTGCTTCTCCCGGCCGGCAGCGTAGGCGGCGCCGGCGGTGTGGGCTTCGATGGCGGCATAAGCGCTGATGCGCCGGTGCGGCTGGAAGGTCGTGGAAGGATCACCGCTGATGTCGGCCCGGGTCATCGCCGCGTAGATCGCCGCCCAGGGGTCGGAGGGCTCGACCGGCCCATCGGAGCCGAAGGCCACCGGCACGCCGGCAGCGGCGATCTCACCCCAGGCGTAGGCGGCCAGCTGCGGATCGGGCCTGAGCGCCTCCAGCAGGTGCAGATCGGAGATGCAGTGTCTCGGCTGCATCGAGGCGACGATGCCGAGCTCGGCGTAGCGGGCGATGTCATCGGGCTGGACGAACTGGACGTGCTCGATGCGGTGGCGCAGGCGCCGTGAGTAGATCCGCTCAGCCTCGCGGGAGATCGAACGGGTGCGGGCGAAGGCGGAGAGCACGTGGTGGTTGGCCTGATCGCCGATCGCGTGGATGGCCAGTGACAGCCCGGACATGAGCGCATCGGTGATCTGCTCGCACAGCACATCCTCGCTGGCGATCTCCATGCCGTAGTGATCGCAGGTGCCCGGATACGGGCTCGACATGTACGAGGTCTGGGATCCCAGCGCCCCGTCGGAGAACAGTTTGAGCCCACCGCGGGTAAACCACGCGTCCCCGTCGCCGGTGCGCCAGGCGATCCCCTTGGCCCAGTCGAGTTCGTCGAGGCGCAGGTACTTCAGCACCCGCATGAGCTGGCCGCCGCCGGCACCGATCCCCTGTTCGCGCAGGGCCGCCCAGGTGCCCGAGGAGATCTGCCCGTCGATGTCGTGGATGCCGGTCAGGCCCTCGGACAGCCACTGCTGCTGGGCTGCGCGCATCCGCTGCATGCGCATCTCGATCGGCGGGGCGGGCACGAGGCGTTCGACGATCGTCGCAGCGTCCTCGCGCAGGATTCCGGTCGCCTGCCCATCAGCGTCGCGGACGATCTCGCCGCCGCGCGGGCTCGGGGTGTGCTCGTCGATCCCGGCCGCGCGCAGGGCCGCGCCGTTGCACCACAGCGTGTGGTAGTCGATCGACCACAGCGCCACCGGCCGATCCGGCAGGGCGGCATCGAGCAGCTCCCGGTCGGGCTGGCCGGGGGTCTCCCAGGTGTTGCAGTCCCAGCGCCCGCCGGTGACCCACACGCCCGGTGGCAGGGATTCGGCGTGGGTGCGCACCGCCTCGACGGCGTCCGGCAGGCTGCGCACCTGGCGCAAGTCGACCTCGGCGAGTGAGTCGGCGTACATCGTGGCGTGGATGTGGGCGTCGACGAGGCCGGGCAGCACGGTCTGGCCTCGGCAGTCGATGATGTCCGCGCCCGAGGTGGTGGCGCGCAGCTGCGCATCGTCACCGACAGCGGCGATGCGTCCCGCATCGATGAGGACGCCGGTGGCGTGGGGATGGGCCGGGTCGAGCGTGTGCACATTGGCACCGGTGAGGAGTGTGGGCACGGGTCTCCAGAGTCCGTCGGTCAGGGCTGGCCGGGCAGGCGAGCCTGCCGGCCGTCACTGCTCACGGTACTCCAGGCGCGGTGTGCGGCGGTGAGGGCGCACCGGTTCTCAGGGCTGACCGGTGCGCTGCTGGCGGTGGATCGCCTCGATCCGCTCGACGTCCTCGAGCGAGCCGGCGGCGATGCACAGGTCGCTGCCATCACCGGTGCCGTGGTGGTGGGAGGGCCTGCGGACGTGCAGGCCGGCCTCTTCGGCGATGAGGGCGCCGGCCGCGTAGTCGTACAGGCCCAGCCGGCGCTCATAGTAGACATCGACTCGGCCCGCTGCGGCCTGGCACAGGTCGATCGCAGCAGAGCCTGCCCGGCGCATGTCGTCGAAGCCCTCCATGACCTCGGGCAGCACCGCGAACTGCTCATCGCGCTGGGCGCGCGCGTAACCGAAGCCGGTGGCCACGAGCCGGCCGCGCTGGCCAGGGTTGCGACCCTGCAGACGGGTGAGCGCTACCTCAGGAGCGGACAGACCACCGGAGTCATCGCTGACTGGTTGCAGGTCGCTGACCTGGCCTTCGAACATCCACGCGCCCTGACTGCGGCGGGCGAGGAAGACCTTGCCGAGCTCCGGGGCGGCGACGAGGCCGGCGAGCCAGGTGTCCGGATCGGACGCGTCGAGGTCATCTGGGTCGGGGGTTCGGACCCCGATGGAGAAGGCGTAGTCTTCGATGCCGCGCACGAAGTTCACTGTCCCGTCGATCGGGTCGACATGCCAGTCCAGCGGCTGATCTCCGGCGGCAGCGCCGGCGGCCGGTGGGACGCCCAGTCCGGCGGCGATCTGCTCACCGCCTGCCACCTCGGTCACGGAAAGCGCGGCGGCGTTCTCCTCGCCGATCATCGCGTCACCGGGACGCCGGGAGGCCAGGTACCAGCGCACGAGCGCCTCGATCTCAGCGTCGGCGGCGGTGACGAGGTTGTTGCGGTCGCCCTTGGCCTCGACGTCGGCTGCGCTCAGCTCCTGACGCCAGTGCCGCATCCGGGCGGTGGCGATGTGGGCGGCGTCGCGGCAGAGGGCGAGCAGGGGGTCTGCGAGGAGATCGGCGGAGTCCACGCCTCCACCGTAGCGCCTCACAGCAGAGTGGGACCGTTGAGGTTGTCCTTGTCGTCCTCCACTTTGGGGCTGGCGACGGCTGCGATGTCGCCGGCAGAGGAGAGGCTGGAGGGATGTTCGGCCTGGCGGGGCGAGTGCCGGCGGATGATCTCCTGGACTGCCTGGGATAAGGTGCCGGCCGCCTCAGCGATCGCCGCGTAGGTGACGCCCTCTTCCCGGGCTCTGAGGATCGCCGATACGTAGTTGGAATTCACGCGTTGGCGCTGCTTCGCAATCCGGCGTACCGCCTGAACGACGGCCTTCTGTTCGGCTGTCAGTGCCCGGGGTCGGCGTGCCATGCTTCTAAATCTACCCACTTCAGTGCTGCATCATCGACCGCCAGCTGCCCGTCGGGGAGCAGAGCCCGGCCTGCGGGAGGGAACCCGCGCGTGTTGCTGTTCGTCCGCCCGGCTGCGGCCCGAGGCGACATCGGAACAGTCTGAGACACAAAGTATAGCCAGACTGGGAGGTCGGTGCCACTCAGCCAGACGGGACGTTCGGTGCCCCCGGAATCGACAGCAGACGCATCCATCATGCAGATTCCAAGCCGGGCCCGCTGCCGCCTGGCACAATGAGGCCATGGACGCCGACGCACCTGCCGCTGCACTCCCCCGCGAGACCACTGATTCCGAGGCGTCTGCCGCGCGCGTGAACGAGGTCGGCGCCGCCCTGCGCGCGGCGGGCATCGCCGATGTGCGCACCGCGGCCGTCGAACGGGCCGCGTACTCCTCTGATGGTTCGCTCTTCCGTGTGGTTCCGGCTGCTGTGGTCTTCCCGCGCACCGCCGCCGAGGTGGGTCGGACGCTGAGTGTCGCACGGCGACTCGGGGTGCCGGTCACCTCGCGTGGGGCCGGGACGACGCTGGCGGGCAACGCGATCGGGCCGGGCATCGTACTGGACTTCTCTGTGCACATGAACCGAATCTTGGGCATCGATGCCCAGGAGCGCTCTGCCTGGGTGGAGCCAGGGGTGGTGCATGCCCAGCTGCAGGCGGCGGTCAAGCCCTACGGGCTGCGGTTCGGCCCGGATCCCTCGACGCATTCGCGGTGCACGATCGGTGGGATGATCGGCAACAACGCCTGCGGGCCGCGGGCGATGGGCTATGGGCGCACCGTCGACAACATCCTTGCGCTGCGTGTCATGCTCATCGATGGTTCGGTCGTCACGCTCACCGGTGATGACGGGGATGTCTTCCCGCGCCTGCGCCAGCTGGTGAATAACCACCTCGGGCTCATCCGCACGCAGCTGGGCACCTTCTCCCGGCAGGTCTCCGGGTATGGGCTCGAGCACCTGCTGCCGGAGAACGGCTGTGATGCCCGGCGGGCCTTCGCCGGTTCCGAGGGCACCTGGGGTGTGGTGCTGGCTGCGAAGATGCAGCTGGTGGCCGATCCGGCGCATGTCACTGCTGTGGTGCTCGGGTACGTGGATATGCCCACGGCTGCTGATGATGTGCCGGTGCTCTCGCAGTTCCCGGTCACCGCCTGTGAGGGGATGGACCGGCGGATGGTCGACCGGCTCATCGAGGAGAAGGGCCCGGATGCCGTCCCGCCGATGCCTGCCGGTGGCGGCTGGATGCTCGTCGAGCTCGCCGGTGACGATCCCGCAGCACTGGAGCGGCAGGCTGCTGAGCTCATCAATGCCTCCCATGCCGATGATGCGATGGTGCTGCCCGGGGAGGAGTCCGGGCCGATCTGGAAGATCCGCGCTGATGGCGCCGGCCTGGTCTCGCGCACTCCGGATGGGCGGGACTGCCATGCCGGGTGGGAGGACTCCGCGGTCCCACCGGAGAAGCTGGGTGACTATCTGCGCGATCTCATGAGCCTGCTTGAGGAGCACGGCCTGTGGGCGCTGCCCTATGGGCACTTCGGTGATGGCTGCCTGCACATGCGCGTGGACTTCCCGCTTGATGCCGACGGTGGGCGGCAAGTGATGCGCGACTTCATGTTCGCTGCCGCCGAGCTCGTGGCCGCCTATGGCGGTTCGGTCTCCGGTGAGCACGGTGACGGCCGCGCCCGCGGTGAGCTGCTGGCGAGCATGTACTCCCCCGAGGCGATCGCGCTCTTCGCCGCCGTCAAGCATCTCTTCGACCCGCGCGGGCTGTTGAATCCCGGCATCATCGTCGATCCCGATCCGCTCGATGAGCGCATCCGCTTGGCCACCGTCCGGCCCGGGGACATGCCGCCGGCCCGCCGGGAGCTCGGCTTCTCCTTCGCCTCGGACAAAGGCGACTTCGCCACTGCCGTCCACCGCTGCACCGGGGTGGGCAAATGCCGGGCCGATGCCGCCGCCTCGGGAGCGGTCATGTGCCCGTCGTATCAGGCGACGAAGGACGAGAAGCACTCGACCCGTGGACGCGCCCGCGTGCTGCAGGAGATGGTCGACGGGCGGCTCGTCGACGGCGGCTGGCAGTCCCCGGAGGTGCATGAGGCGCTCGACCTGTGCCTGTCGTGCAAGGCCTGCGGTTCGGAGTGCCCGACCGCCACCGATATGGCGACCTACAAGGCCGAGGTGCTGCATCAGAGCTATCGCGGCAGGCTCCGGCCGATGGATCACTATGTGCTCGGCTGGCTGCCGAAGCTCGCCCGCCTGGCCGCCCCGATCGCCGGCATCGCGAACCTGCCGCAGCGACTGCCGGCACTCGGCCGGTGGGCGAAGAAGGCCGCGAACATCGATGTGCGCCGGCAGATCCCGACGTTCACATCCCTGCCGTTCACCCGCTGGTTCGCCCAGCGTGCCGGGGTCGAGCGGGTGATGCCAGCGGTGGATCAGGGTGCCCCGCAGCGGGTGGTGCTGTTCGCCGATACGTGGTCGAACTTCTTCGCCCCGAGGGTGCTCGCTGCCGCCGTCGAGGTGCTGCGCCACGCAGGTGTCGACGTGCACGTCATCCCGAGCACCGAATGCTGCGGGCTGACGTGGATCTCCACCGGTCAGCTTGATACCGCCCGTGCCAGCCTCACGTCTGCCGTCGCTGCTCTCGATGCCACCGCACCCACCGCCTCGGGCACGGATGCAGGCGAGACCGGCGTGCCGATCATCGTCGTCGAACCCTCGTGTGCTGCCACCCTGCGTGAGGACGCCGAGCGGCTGCTCGGCACCGAGGCCGCCGCGCGGGTGGCCGGGCGGGTGCGCACGCTGGCGGAGTTCTTGCTCGATTCCGGCGCCGAGCTGCCCGACCTGACCGGGGTCTCGGCTGTGGTGCAGCCGCACTGCCACCACAGTGCGGTCATGGGATTCGCCGCCGACCGCGAGCTCATGACCCGGACCGGCATGGAAGTCCAGGTGCTCGGGGGCTGCTGCGGTCTGGCCGGGAACTTCGGAGTCACCGAAGGCCACTACGAAGTCTCCGAAGCCGTCGGCGAAGTCGCCCTGCTGCCAGCGGTGCGGACGGCCGAGCCGGAGACGGTGGTGCTGGCCGACGGTTATTCGTGCCGGACGCAGATCAGCGATCTGAGCGAGCGCAAGGGTGTGCACTTGGCTGAGCTGCTGGCCTCACGGCTGTCGCAGGACTGGCACACGCCGAGTGCCGCGGATCGGCACTGAGCTGGACACAATGGGAGCATGAGCTTCTATCCCCAGGGGCATGGTCCCTATCGTCGGCGGCGCGGCATGCACGGCTGCGGCTGTGCGATCGTCATGCTGGGGATCGCCTTCATCTTCGCGATCACGATTGCCGTCTTCGTGTTCATCACGGCGATGACGCACGACGGTTCCTCCGGAACCGGCCCAAGGACACCTGCGCCGTCGTCGACGGGCGACGACTGGCAGCCCAGCGGCGGGTGAGTCAGGTGGGTGCTGCGGCAGCTGAGCGCGCACGCCTGCGAGTGGGCACAATGGGGTCATGAGCTTCTATCCCTACGGCGGCTACACCCACGACCGGCGCCGCGGCAACCGCGGCTGCGGCTGCCTCATCGGTCTCGTCGCTGCCGTCGTAGCCCTCATCGTCCTCGGCGTCGCGATCGCGGTTGCCTTCTTCCTCATGAGCCCCGGCGCTGATTTCGATGACCCGTCGACGCCGGCGCCATCGTCGACAGGCAGCGACTGGCAGCCCAGCGGCGGCTGAGTCAGGTAGCGTGCTGGCTCAAGCCTTGACGGTCAGCACAGGGACATCGGCTTCGAGCAGGATGCGCTGGGCCTGCGAGCCGAGGATGAACTTGCCGATCGCGCTGCGCTTGCGCAGGCCGATGACGATGAGGTCGGCGTCTTCCTGTTCGGCCCATTCGTTGAGGGTCTGGACGAGATCGTCTTCGTGAGCAGGCTGTTCGACACGAGCGGTGACGCCGTGCTCAGAAGCCTGGGCGAGGATGCGCTCGGCGTCCTCCTGCTGGATCTGGGTGATGCTGTCCGTGGTTCCGCGCCGCGGCGAGTTGAGGACGACGACGTCAGTGTTGCGCAGCTTCGCTTCTGCGAACGCGGTTTCGAGGGCGGCCTCGCCTTCCGGCGCGGGCAGGTAACCGATGAGGATCGTCATAGCTTCAGTATATGCGTCGGGGCGCCTGCCCACAGGAACAGGCCGTCGGGTTCCCACGACCCGTGGCCCGAGAGGACTTCAACAGAGAGGTGACGTGCATACTCAGGTCTGCGAGCACAATCACCGGGCGACGTTCCTGTGCCGCCGACCGCCCAGCGGGCCCCACTGGAATCACCGGATTGTTCAGCCTAGCCTGGCAGTCATACATGCTCTGCTGAGCCCTGCACCGCATCCGCACCCAGGTCCACCGAACACATCCGCACCCAGATCCGCCGAAGAGGAGCCGCAATGAAGGTTGCCATCGCCCAGATCAACACCACACCGGACAAGGACGCCAACCTCGCGCTCATCGCCGAGAAGCTGCAGGATGCGGCAGCTCAGCACGTGCGGCTCGTCGTCTTCCCGGAGGCGACGATGGTGCCCTTCGGCGCGAACCTCGAAGCCAACGCCGAGGAGCTCGACGGGCCCTTCGCGCAGCGGCTGCGCGAGCTCACCGCCGAGGCCGGACTGGTGGCCGCGGTCGGCATGTTCCGGCCCGGCACCGGCGAACGCGTCATCAACACCCTCTTCCTCACCGGCGTCGACTCCACCGGGGCGCGAGTCGAGGCGCACTATGACAAGATCCACCTCTTCGACGCCTTCGGACACCGCGAATCCGATGATGTCACCCCGGGCGAGACACTCGCCGCGGTGGACATCGACGGCGTCACCGTCGGGCTGACGATCTGCTACGACATCCGCTTCCCAGCCCTCTTCACCGCCCTGGCGCGCTCCGGGGCCGAGGTGATCGTCTCCTCCGCGTCGTGGGGTGCTGGTGAGGGCAAAGTCGAGCAGTGGCAGCTGCTCGGGCGGGCGCGGGCGCTCGACTCGACGAGTTTCGTCCTCGCCTGCGATCAGGCGGATCCGCAGGTCACCGGCGTCGAGGTGCACCCGAAGGCTCCGACCGGCGTCGGCCACTCCTTCATCAGCGCACCGGATGGCAGCGTGCTCGCCGCCGCCGGGGAGGACACCGAGCTGCTCGTCGCCGAACTCGACACCGACTCCGTCGCTGAGATCCGGGCGCGGATCCCGGTGCTGGAGAACTCGCGTCTCGAAGCCGCTCACGAGGTCGCCCGCGCCTGAGCGCCGTCGGGGCGCAGTCGTCCGCAGGACGGGACAGCGCCTGAACAGCAGTTGACAGCCTTCGTTAGTAAGGCCTAACTTACTCATGTGAAACCATCTTCGACGCATTCCGGCCTGCACGGCACACAGCTGCGGATTGGCTACTCCCGCGGCGACGTCGTCACCGATGTCAGCCTCGAACTGCAGCCGGGCCGGGTCACCGCCCTCGTCGGACCCAACGGCTCGGGGAAGTCCACACTCATGCGCGGACTCGCCCGACTGCAGCCGTTGTCGGCTGGCAGCGTGACGTTCTCCGACGGCACCGATGCTGCCGCTCTTCCCTCCCGCCAGCTCGCCCGCCGGCTCACGATGCTTGCGCAGTCCCGGCCGGTCCCTCAGGGACTGCCGGTGCGCGCAGCCGTCGCCCTCGGCCGGCACCCGTACCAGGGCCGGATCCGCACCGGTGATCCGGATGGTGCCGCCGTCGTTGAGCGCGCCATGGCGCTCACCGGCGTCACCGCCGTCGCCGACTCCCCCGTCGACGAGCTCTCCGGCGGCCAGCTCCAGCGCGTGTGGCTCGCCTCCTGCCTGGCGCAGAACACCGAGGTGCTGCTCCTAGACGAACCGACCAACCACCTCGACCTGAAATATCAGGTCGAACTCCTCGAACTCCTCCACAGCCTCGCCCACGACCACGGCGTGTGCATCGGCGTGGTGCTTCACGATCTCAACCACGCCGCCGCCGTCGCCGACCGCATCGTCCTGCTCTCCGCCGGGCGCATCGCCGCCGCAGGCACTCCGGCCGAGGTGCTCGACGGTCAGGTGCTCAGCACCGTCTACGGCATCGACATCACCACCGACTACAGCCGCGCATCCGAGCGCATCGAGGTGCGTCCCCGCCCGCCCCGGCGCAGCGGCGCAGCCCGGCCCAGCGCCACGGATCTCGATCCTGGGCGGCCCTGCATCGCTGATCACAGCGCCGCTGCACACAGAGCTGCTGATCCGATCGCCGGCCCGTCCATCACCGCCTCAGCCTGAAACCGAAACGCCACCTGCGCCTGTGCCCTGGGCGGGGCATCGGCACACATACGGCCGCGCCAGGAAGCACCGCCTCGGCGCCGGCCCGCATGCCACCGGCGCTGCGACCTCGGCGCCGGAACCGGCACCCTCACTCCACGACCGCACCCACCTGCCGGCAGCTGCGCTGGCGGGAACCCTCATCAGAAAGAACAGCATGAAACTGCGCACACTCGGGCTTGCAGCCCTCATCAGCACCCTCGCCCTCACCGGCTGCGGCACGACCGACGCGCCGGCCGGCGATCCGACTGCCGCCACCGGCGACCCCGTCTCGATCACCGACGCCCGCGGCACCCCCGTCTTCCTCGACGCCCCCGCGCAGAAGGTCGTCACACTCGAATGGTCCGTCACCGAATACGCCGTGTCCCTCGGCGTCGACCCAGTCGGCGTGGCCGACCCGAAGGGGTACGGGGTGTGGTCCGCGCGCGTGCCGCTGTCAGGGGACCCGGTCGACGTCGGGATGCGCACCGAGCCGAGCATCGACGCGATCGCCGACCTCGCACCCGACCTCATCCTCGCCGACACCTCCTCGATCCCCGAGGAGGCGATGAAGCAGATGGAGCGCATCGCCCCCGTCGCCGTGTTCAACTCCGCGACTGCTGATGGCCTGTTCGACCTCGTCAAGAAGAACCAGCACGATGTCGCCACGCTGCTGGGCAAGGAAGCCGAGGCAGACGAGCTCGATGCGGATTTCGACGCCGCCCTGCAGAAGGCGAAGGAGAGTGTCGAGGAGGCCGGCAAGACCGGCGACCCGATGGTCTTCGCGTACCCGTACAACGAGGCGAACTCGATGACCTTCCGACTCCACGGCCCCGGATCGGCGTCCTCGGAGGTGGGCCGGGCGATCGGCCTGACCGATGCCTCGACAGAGCAGGGCGATGAAGCCTACGGACTGACGACGACCGATGTCGAGGGTCTGCGCACGCTGCCGGACGACACGCACTTCCTGTACTGGGTCGACGCAGACGAAGGCGACCCAATGGAGACCCTGAAGAAGAACGCGGTGTGGACCGGGCTGCCGTTCGTCACCGCAGACCGCGTCGCCCCAGCCGGGACGGGCATCTGGCTCTACGGCGGCACCACCTCGCTCGGAGCCTTCGCCGACGAGGTGGCCGGCATCGTCGCCGAGCAGTGACGCGGCGGGGAACCGAGGGCTGAAACGCAGAGCCGACACACGACAGGCATCACACGAACATGACGATTCGCACCACGACAGCAGGCCGGGCGGCCGCGCCGGCAGCAGGTCGGTCGGCCGCGCCGGCGGGGGCAGGGGCTGGAGCAGACGCCGGGGCTGCGGCTCGAGCGCCGCGGGCAGTCCGGTCGCGGCGCGCGCTGCGCCTCGGGCTGCTGACCACGCCGGTCGCGGTGCTGCTGGCGCTGCTGAGCCTGCTCCATCTCCTGCAGGGCACATCGGAGCTGAGTCCGGCCGAGGTGTGGCAGGCGCTCACCGGCACCCTCACCGGCTCCACGGCTGAGGCGAGCGCGGTCATCATCGATGCGCGGCTGCCGCGGCTGTTCGCCGGGCTGGCCGTTGGTGCCGCCCTCGGGCTCTCCGGCGGAATCCTGCAGTCGATCACCCGCAACTCCCTGGCCTCGCCCGATACCCTCGGAGTCAATGCCGGGGCCTACTTCGCTCTCACCGCCGTCGCTGCCTTCGGCGTCAGCCTGCCGTTCATCTCCAGCGCCGGAGTGGCGTTCGCCGGAGGGCTGCTCGCCGCAGGTCTCGTCATCGGCCTCTCCACCGGACCGCACAGCTCACCGATCCGGATGGTGCTGGCCGGCTCGGTCATCGCCCTGGGCCTTGCAGCCGTGACCTCGATGCTTCTGCTGTTCTTCCCCTGGCAGACACAGGGGCTCTTCGCCTGGGGGGCCGGCAGCCTCAGCCAGGCCGGCATCCAGGGGGTCACCACCCTGCTGCCGGTCCTGGCTTCCGCGACTACGGCGCTGCTGCTGTTCGGCCGACGCCTCGATGCGCTCCAGCTCGGCGACGACGCTGCGACCAGCCTGGGCGTGCGGGTGCGGGCTTGGCAGGCGGTGTTCCTCGTCATCGCCGTCGTGTGCACGGCGGTGGCGGTGACGATCGCCGGCCCGGTGGGCTTCGTCGGCCTGTGTGCTCCGGCTCTGACCCGCCTGCTCGTGGGATTCTTCCCCGGCCTGACCCGCCAGCGCAGCCTCATCGTCGTCTCCGCGCTGCTCGGTGCCTTCCTCGTCATCGCCGCCGATGTCCTCATGCGCGCACTGCTCGGCTCCCAGCAAGGTGTCTCGGTCCCCACCGGTGTCGTCACCTCGATCATCGGCGCGGTCTTCCTCGCCGCACTCGCCTGCACCGCCCGCTCCGGCTTCGACTCCGATTCCCTCGTCACGATGCGCGCCGGCACCGGATTCGGCCTGCGCCACCCCATCCTGCTCATCACCATCTGCACTGGCCTGCTGATGGCGGCGATCGCCGGCTCGGTGCTCGTCGGCGATGCGATGTTGCTCGGCGGCGATGTCGTCAACTGGCTGACCCACCAGGCCAGCGTGCGCATCGAGATCATCCTGGAGACCCGGGTGCCGCGTGTCTTCGCTGCCGTTCTCGGCGGGCTCAGCCTCGCACTGGCCGGTGCTATCCTGCAGGGCGTCACCCGCAATCCGCTCGCCGACCCCGGCGTGCTCGGCATCTCCGCCGCCGCAGCCACCGGGGCGGTCGCCGTCATCGTCATCACCGGGACCACCAGCTTCTGGGCGATCCTCTGCGCAGCACTCACCGGCGCCTCGGCAGTGGGTCTGGTGCTCTTCGGCATCTCAGCGCGCACCGGCCTCGACCATGCCCGCATGGTGCTCGCTGGAATCAGCATCTCCGCTGCCGCAACCGCACTCACCACCCTCATGCTCGTGCAAACCGATCCGTGGAATCAGACGAAGGCGATGACGTGGCTGGCCGGCTCGACCTACGGCGCCACCGCCGTCGAGTGCCTGCCGATGATCATCGCCATCGTCGTCACCGGCTCCGTGCTCGCCGCCGTCTCCCGCGACCTCGACCTCGTCCAGATGGACGACACCACCCCGCAGGTGCTCGGTGTGCACGTCGGACGCACCCGCAGCGTCCTCGTCGCCTGCGCCCTCGTCCTCGTCGCCGCGGCCACGATCGGCGTCGGCACGATCGCCTTCCTCGGCCTCGTCGCACCGCACGCCGCGCGCCTGCTCATCGGGCGCACCCACCGTTACCTGCTGCCGCTGGCCGGGCTGCTCGGCGCGCTGCTGCTCACCATCGCCGATGCCATCGGCCGGACCGTCATCGCCCCGTCGCAGATCCCGGCCGGCCTCATCACTGCTGTCATCGGCTGTCCCTACTTCATCTGGCTCCTATGGAGGATGCGCCGCTCATGACCACTGCCGACCGCTCCCAGAACCCCTACACGGCATTCCCTGCCGCACTCGTCGAACGCACCCAGCTCAGCCCGCACTTCACCCGGCTGACCTTCGCCGGCGATGCGCTCCGGGCCTTCGGCGGCACCCGCCTCGACCAGCGGATGAAGCTCGTTCTCGCCGATGACCGTCAGCGTGCCGCAGCACTGGCCGCGCCCGACTGGCTGACCTGGTGGCGTGAGCAGCCGGCGGAGGACCGCCCGCAGATACGCACCTATACGGTGCGGGCAGTCGACCAGGCCGCCGGCCGGGTCGTCGTCGACTTCGTCACCCACGGCACCTCCAGTCCCGCCAGCCGCTTCGCCCTCACCGCGGCGTTGGGGCAGGAGGTCATCCTCGTCGGCCCCGACGCGCGAGTGCCGGGCCATGACACGAGCGGCGTGGCCTATCGGCCCGGTGCTGCCGAGCAGATCGTCCTCATCGGCGATGAGACTGCCGTCCCGGCGATCGCCAACGCCTGCGAACAGCGCGACGGCA
Organism: Brevibacterium luteolum; assembly: GCF_025147615.1. Taxonomy (NCBI): domain Bacteria; kingdom Bacillati; phylum Actinomycetota; class Actinomycetes; order Micrococcales; family Brevibacteriaceae; genus Brevibacterium; species Brevibacterium luteolum. The sequence goes on from NZ_JALXPM010000006.1 coordinate 36,052, forward strand.
GTCCGGCTCGCCTGCGGGCCTTCATCGAGGTGCCCACCTCAGCCGACATCCTCGATCTCGACTGCCGGGCTGACGATGTCATCACCTGGCTGCCGCGCCTCGCAGAATCCGGCGCGCCGACAGCCGCGCGCGGGGAACAGCTGTGCGCAGCCGTCGCGGCTTGGGCCGCAGCACACTCCGCAGCCGGCGCCGAGGCGGGGGCTGGGCCGGATGCGGCGGCTGGGGATGCACGGATGGCGACTCCCGCCTCGGGAACGGGCGAGACCGAACCTGACAGCGGCGAGGCACTTCTGTGGGAGGAAGCCGAGGCTGCCGGCGCGCTGTATACGTGGGTAGCCGCCGACGCACCGACGGTCAAGCAGGTGCGGCGGATCCTGCTCAACGACCACAGCTTCGACAAGCGGCAGTGCTCGTTCATGGGCTATTGGAAGCCGGGAGTCTCCGGCAACTGAGCGGCCTGCCGCGCGCTGCGGGCACGCACCCTGCCGCGCGCTGCCGGCACGCACTCACCAGCTGCTGGACGCAGAACAGCTGCCGCACCGGCTCGCACGGTGCGGCAGCTGTTGTCTGCAGGGCCGGAGACATCCTCCGACGGTCGATCTCAGCTATGCGGCCAGCGCCCCGTACTCCCGGGCGTGGCGGTGGACGAGGAACTGCTTGTAGGCCGGTGTGGTGAAAAAGTCGGGCAGGTCGTCGTCCAGTGCGGTCTCGCGGAAGATCTGCACGGCGTCGCAGTAGTGGTCGGCCGGGTGACGGCGGATCGTTGCGAGCTCCTCGGCCATGATCCGCTCGACGAGCCGGCGGGTGACCGGGCGGCCGTCTTCGAGGATGACGCCGTGGTGGATCCAGTGCCAGATCTGCGAGCGGGAGATCTCAGCGGTCGCAGCATCCTCCATGAGGTTGTTCAGCGCTGCCGCCCCGGTGCCTGAGAGCCAGGCGTTGAGGTAGCCGAGCCCGACCCGGATGTTGGCGCGCACGCCGGCTTCGGTCGGCTGGGCATCGAGGCCCTCCATCGACAGCAGGTCGGCTGCGGTGGTCTCGACGTCGTCGCGCTGCCGGTCGAGCTGGTTGGGCTTGTCGCCGAGCACCGCGTCGAAGGACTCCCTGGCGATCGGGATGAGGTCGGGGTGCGCGACCCACGAGCCGTCGAATCCGTCAGCGGCCTCGCGGTCCTTGTCGGCTTTCACCTGGGCGAAGGCGTTCTCCGTGACCTCCGGTTGGCGGCGGTTGGGGATGAAAGCGCTCATTCCGCCGATCGCATGCGCCCCGCGCTTGTGGCAGACCTTGACGAGGTGTTCGGTGTAGGCGCGCATGAGCGGCACCGTCATCGACACCTGCGACCGGTCCGGCAGCACGAACTCGCGGTGGCTGCGGAAGTTCTTGATCATCGAGAAGATGTAGTCCCAGCGGCCGGCGTTGAGTCCGGCGCAGTGGTCGCGCAGCTCGTAGAGGATCTCCTCCATCTGGAAGGCAGCCGTGATCGTCTCGATGAGCACGGTCGCTCGGATCGTGCCGTGGCTGAGCCCGAGGTAGTCCTCAGCGAAGCTGAACACGTCGTCCCACAGCTTCGCCTCGCGGGCGGCCTCGAGCTTGGCGAGGTAGAAGTAGGGGCCGCGGCCGGCGTCGATGAGCGCCTGGGCGTTGTGGAAGAAGAACAGACCGAAGTCGACCAGTGAGGCCGATGCCGAGGTGTCGGTGCCGTGGTCGTCGACGTAGCGCAGGTGCTTCTCCGGCAGGTGCCAGCCGCGGGGTCGCACGACCATCGTCGGCGGAGCCGGATTGGTCACTTCGTAGTGCTTGCCCTTGGCCTCATCGGTGAATTCGAGGGTGCCGCGGACTGCCTGGCTGAGGTTGCCGATGCCGGTGACGATGTTGTCCCAGGTCGGGCTGGTGGCATCTTCGAGATCGGCCAGCCACACTTTGGCATCGGAGTTCAGTGCGTTGATCGCCATCGGTGCCGAGACCGGTCCGGTGATCTCGACGCGGCGGTCTTCGAGGCCAGGGGCGCCGCGGTGGCCGGCGACCTGCCAGCCGGGATCCTCACGGATCTCGCGGGTCTCGTCCTTGAAGTCCGGCAGCCGGCCGTGGTCGATCGCGGCCCGGCGCACATCGCGGGCGGCGAGGATCTCACGGCGGCGGGCGAAGAAGTTCGCGTGCAGCGCGGCGACGAAGTCGAGAGCCTCACGGGTCAGCACAGTTTCGTAGCCGCGCTGCATGGGGCCGGTGATCATCATGTGTGACATGGGAAATCTCTCCTAGGTCCGATCGACCCCGGCCCTGACGGAACCCCTAATAACGTCAGGGCCGAGGTCGAACGAGTGTGGGGTGCGCCGGCCGGGGTGGCCCGGCCGGCGGCGCGGCAGTTCTGGCGGGGTCAGAACCGTCTGATGGGCATCAGAACTGCGCGGCTTCGGTGGAGTCCTTCAGGGCGGTGGTCGAGGACTCCGGGTTGATGGCGGTGGAGACGAGGTCGAAGTAGCCGGTGCCCACCTCGCGCTGGTGCTTGGTGGCGGTGTAGCCGCGGTCCTCGCTGCCGAACTCGCGCTCCTGCAGCTCGACGTAGGCCTTCATCTGCTCGCGGGCGTAGCCGTGGGCCAGATCGAACATCGAGTAGTTCAGTGCGTGGAATCCGGCCAGGGTGATGAACTGGAACTTGTAGCCCATCGCACCGAGCTCGCGCTGGAACTTCGCGATCGTGTCCTCGTCGAGGTGTGCCTTCCAATTGAAGGACGGCGAGCAGTTGTAGGCCAGCATCTGGTCCGGGTACTCGCTCTTGATCGCCTCGGCGAAGCGCTTGGCGACCTCGAGGTCCGGGGTGGAGGTCTCCATCCACAGCAGGTCGGAGTACGGGGCGAAGGCCAGGCCGCGGTCGATGCAGGGCTCGATGCCGTTGGTGACCTTGTAGTAGCCCTCGGCCGAGCGCTCACCGGTGAGGTACTTCTGGTCGCGCTCGTCGATGTCGGTCGTCATGAGGGTGGCGGCCTCGGCATCGGTGCGGGCGATGATGAGACTCGGGACGTTCTCGACGTCGGCGGCCAGGCGGGCGGCATTGAGGGTGCGGATGTGCTGGGCGGTCGGCACGAGGACCTTGCCGCCGAGGTGGCCGCACTTCTTCTCGGAGCCGAGCTGGTCCTCGAAGTGCACGCCCGAGGCGCCGGCTGCGATCATGCCGCGCATGAGCTCGTAGACGTTGAGTGCACCGCCGAAGCCTGCCTCGGCATCGGCGACGATCGGGGCGAGCCAGTCCTCGACGCTGGAGATGCCTTCAGAGCGCTCGATCTGGTCGGCGCGCATGAGCGCGTTGTTGATGCGGCGCACGACGGCCGGCACCGAGTTTGCCGGGTAGATCGACTGGTCCGGGTAGGTCTGCGAGGCGAGGTTGGCGTCGGCGGCGACCTGCCAGCCGGAGAGGTAGATGGCCTTGAGGCCGGCCTTGACCTGCTGGACGGCCTGGTTGCCGGTCAGCGCACCGAGGGCATTGACGAAGTCCTCGCTGTGCAGCAGGTCCCACAGGCGCTCAGCACCGCGCCGGGCGAGCGTGTGCTCTTCGATGACCGAGCCGCGCAGCGTGACGACGTCCTCGGGGCTGTAGTCGCGGGCGATGCCCTGCCAGCGCGGGCTCGATGCCCATTCGCGGCGCAGCGCGTCGACGTCGTGCAGATTCTGCTGGTTGTCCTGTGCCATGGTGTCCTCCTGTTGCGAGCTGCGCCGGATCTTTGGCGCTGAGGTTCTCTGTCAGTCGTGGCCGCCGCCGAGGCGGTGGCCGGTTCTTCTGCTGTGTTCCCTAGTCTTGTGCCCCGCACCACATGATTTCCATCGAAAATGGATAGAAGATTTATCATTCTTCTGCTGGTTAGAAATTCTGGTCTTCTGCACGCTTTTTCGTGCCGTGTGTCACAATGAAGAGCATGAGCAACATCATCCAAACCGAGGCGAGGGCCGCCTCACGCACCCCAGCCACCGCCTGGGGCGCGGGCGGCTCCGGTGAGCACCAGGCCGGGGCCGACGCGCTGAGCATCGGGCAGAAGGTCCGGCACTACCGGCGGCGCAAGAAGCTCACGCTCGATGAGCTCGGCCGTCGGGTCGACCGCGCGGCCTCGCAGATCTCGACGATCGAGAACGGCAAGCGCGAGCCCTCGCTGTCGATGCTGTCCGCCCTGGCCAAGGCGCTCGACACGACGACCGATGCGCTGCTCGATCCGGAGCCGGTCGATGAGCGCAGCGCCCTGGAATTGGAGCTGGAGCGCGCGCAGTCCTCGCCGCTGTACACCTCCCTGCAGCTGCCGCAGGTGCGGGCGAAGTCGCTGCCGCAGGATGCCCTGGAAGCAATCGTCGGTCTGCAGAGGCAGCTGAGTCAGCTCGTGCGCCGGCGCGCGGCCACACCGGAGGAAGCGAGGCGGGCGAACAAGCGGCTGCGCGAGGACATGCGCGCCAGGAACAACTACTTCGCCGGTCTGGAGCAGACGGCGGCCGAGCTGCTCGACGTCATCGACTACGACGACGGGCCGCTGCGGCAGGCGCAGGCTGCCCGGCTGGCCGAGCACCTCGGCTTCAGCCTGCACTACGTCTCCGACCTGCCGAAGTCGACGCGGTCGGTGACGGATACGAAGAACAAGCGGCTGTACCTGTCGAACCAGGACCTCGCTGATCACGACCCGCGCTCCTATCTGCTCACCGCGCTCGCCTCGCATATCCTCGGCCACCAGCCCCCGCACGACTACGGCGAGTTCCTGTCCCAGCGGGTCGAGGCGAACTACCTATCGGCAGCACTGCTGCTGCCGGAGTCGGCCGCCGTGCCGTTCCTCACCGAGGCGAAGAAGAACCGCCGGATTTCTCTGGAGGAGCTGCGCGACTTCTTCGGCGTCAGCTATGAGACCGCCGCCCACCGGTTCACCAACCTCGCGACCGAGCACCTGAGCCTGCCCGTGCACTTCATGAAGGTCCACTCCTCGGGCACGATCCACAAGGCGTACTCGAACGACGGGCTGCCGTTCCCCACCGACCCGCTCGGGGCGATCGAGGGCCAGTACGGGTGCAAGCGGTTCACCTCCAGGCAGGTGTTCACGGTCTCCGACCGGTTCAGCCCGTACTTCCAGTACACCGACACCCCGAAAGGCACCTACTGGTGCACCGCCCGGGTGCTGCCGGGCGCCGGGGACTTCTCCGTCAGCCTCGGAGTGCCGTTCCAGCATGTGCGCTGGTTCGATGGCCGCGAGACGACGAAGCGCTCGCAGTCCCGCTGCCCGGACCCGAGCTGCTGCCGCCAGGCTCCAGATGAGCTGGAGGAGAAGTGGGCCGACGCCTCGTGGCCGTCGGCGCGCATGCACGCCTCACTTCTGGCCGCGCTGCCGCCGGGCGTGTTCCCCGGTGTCGATACGACTGAAGTCTACGAGTTCCTTGAGCGCCGGTCCGGCGACTGAGAGTGATGACAACCGGCTGAGAGAACGGCTGATACCCGTCAGGGTATCGAGCGATAGAATCGGGGGATGGACCGAGACAACCGCAGCATGTGGAATGAACGATGGGCCGATCACGACTCCGATGTCGACGGCACCGACCCCAACCCCGAGGTTGAGGAGGCGATCGCCGGGCTGTTCCCCGATGCCTCGGCTCGCCCCGGTGGCGAGGAGCGCGGCAACGCGCTTGCCACCCTCAAGGCGATCGACCTCGGCAGCGGCGCCGGACGCAACACCGCGCCGCTGGCCCGGGCTGGCCTGCAGACGACCGCGATCGACTTCGCACCCTCAGCGATCGCCCGGCTGTGCGAGCGGGCGGAGTCCGAGGGCTGGGATGAGTCGCTCATCGGCATCACCGCGGACCTGGTGCCGTGGATGGAGACGACCGCTGAGCGTTACGACCTCGTCGTCGCCGGCTATCTGCACGGCATCGACACGGCGATCACACGCGCGGCCCGACTGCTGGCACCCGGCGGGCAGCTGCTGTGGATCCTGCACGCACCGGAGTCCCCGCACGGTCCGCCGCCTGCCGTGGCGCGACCGAGCGCCGAGGAGATCCTCGCCGAGGCCTCGGCGGTGGAATTCCTCACTGCGGTGCAGGTCGACACAGTGGTGCGCGACGAGCAGTTCACCGACCTGATCCTCACCGCCACCCGCCGCGACTGACCGGGCGTGAGTGCAGCCGGTCCGAGCCAACGAGGCGCGAGCCGGCTGCACGCGGTTCGGGCCGGCTGCTCGCGGTTCGGTCGACGGCAGGTTCTGCTTGATCAGACCGCCAGTGGGCGGGATGTCACGAGCCTGACACACGGAACACGTGACGGGCACACAGGCGACGCAGGCAGCACCTGAGGTCTTCATACGGTGGAGGCAGTTGAAGAAATGAGTGGAGGTCCCCAGTGATCTCCCACCACCGTGAGGAGACGACCATGCGTAAGTCCATCATCACCAAGACCGCCACCGTCATCGCCGGCGGAGCCGCCGCCCTGAGCCTGTCGGCCTGCGGCTTCCAGATCAGCTTCGGCAACACCCATGGTCAGCAGCAGGAAGAGCAGACCCGCGACCGCAACCCCGAGGACCAGCAGCAGAACGACGAGAACCAGGACAGCAGCCTGGACCAGCAGAACCAGCAGGGCACCGACTCCGGCACCGACCAGAACACCGGCTCGGGATCGGGCTCCGGCAGCGGTTCTGGCTCCGGCTCGGGCTCGGGCAGCGGATCGGGCTCTGGTTCCGATGCAGGCAGCGGAGCCGGCTCGGGCACCGGATCAGGCACCGGCACGGGCACGAACACCAACTCGGATTCCAGCAGCGGTTCGACCGCTGCCGACGGCACCCCGGTCATCAAGGACTACCAGCTGGAGAAGTCGATCAAGGAGCAGGCTGAGCAGCAGTCGGGCATCAGCGGCATCACCGTCGACTGCAACGACCTGCGTGCCGACTACGTCGGCGCAACGACCAGCTGCACGATGGACGTCCCCGGTGACAAGAAGTACTTCCCGCTGGCCAAGGTCACCAGCATCGACGGAAACTACGTCAAGTACGAACTGAAGTTCCCCGGCGTCGACTTCTGATCACGCCGAGAGCAGGGCAACTCAGCGCTTCCGCAGCCGGTAGGCATCTGCCGGGCGGGAGCGCTGCTGCGTCTCCAGCTGCCGGCGCAGCTCGGCGTTCTCGGCCCTGAGCTGCTCGCTCTCAGCGCGCAGCGCGGCCAGCTCCTCGCGCATCGCATCCGATGCCGCACCACGGGCAGCCTCGGCAGAACCGGCAGCCGTGCGCTCGGCAGCTGCCACCCAGCCGCGCAGTGTGCGCGGATTGACATCCAGATCCCGGGCGATTTCGGCGACCGGCCGGGCAGACGACTGCACCTGCCGGACCGCATCGGCCTTAAACTCAGCCGGGTAGTTCTGTCGGGTGCCTGCCATCACGGTGCTCCTGGGATCGGGGGTGCGGATCTCCCCAGCTTAACCACCGGCCTCGGCCGGCCGGTCAACTGCCGCACAGGCGCACCTCCCCGAGCTTCGGCACTGACCGGGCTCAGCGCAGTTCGGCGACTGCCTGGTCGACGATGTGCTCGGCGATCGCCAGCGAACTCGTCGCTCCCGGCGAGGGGGCATTGCGCACCTGGGTGAGCCGGCCGCGGGTGGTGATGACGAAGTCGTCGACGAGGTTACCCTGGGCGTCCATCGCCTGGGCGCGCACGCCGCGCGGGCCCTTGCGCACCGTCATCGGGTCGATGTCGGGCACGAACTTGCGGGCCTCCTCGATGAAGGCCTTGGGGCTGAGCGCGGTGCGCACCTCGCGGGCGGCCGCCCCGATGTTCTGCGAGGCGAACTTCCAGAACCCCTTGAAGCCCAGCGTCGAGCCGATGTCGGACAGGTCGAACCCGCCCTTCGAATATGCCTCACGGCCCATCGACAGGAAGGCGTTGGGCCCGAGCATGAGCGCCCCGTCGACCCGCCGGGTCAGGTGCACGCCGAGGAACGGGTACTTCGGATCCGGGACCGGATAGATCAGCCCGCGCACCACCTCGGCGGCGGGACGATCGATGATGAAGTAGTCGCCGTAGAAGGGCACGATCTTCGGCACCGGATCGAGGCCGGAATTCACCGCCAGCCGGTCCGACTGCAGGCCGGCGCACGTGACGACGAGGTCGAAGGACCCGGCGTCCTCGGTCACCATCGACTCGCTCGCCCCGGGCATCGCCAGGCGGATCCGGACCTCGCTGCCGAGCGTGTCGAGCTGAGCGACCTCGGAATTGAAGCGCAGCTGCCCGCCGGCGGCCTCGACATCGGCGCCGAGCGCCTCGGTCAGCGCAGCGAAGTCGACGATCGCGGTGTGCGGCGAGTGCAGCGCGAGCACTCCGCGCACATTCGGTTCGACCTCGCGCATCTCATGCCGGTCGAGCAGCTTGACGTGCGGGACCCCGTTGGCGGTGGCGCGCTCGTGGATCTTCTCGAGCCGCTCGACCTCCATCGTGTCGTGGGCGACGACGAGCTTGCCGCACTCCTGGTAGGGGATGCCGCGCTCGTGGACGTAGCGCACGAGCTTCTCGACCCCGGCCCGGCACAGCTTCGCTTTGAGGCTGCCGGGCTCGTAGTACAGGCCGGCGTGGACGACACCGGAGTTGTGGCCGGTCTGATGAGCGGCCAGATGCGGTTCCTTCTCAAAGAGGGTGACAGTGGCGTCGTCGAAGCGGTGGGCGAGCTCGCGGGCGACGGCCGTGCCGATGATGCCGCCGCCGACCACGGCGATGCGTGAGATCTTCATGACGTCATCATGTCACCCGCCCCGCTCCCCTGCCAGGGTCATCCCAGCCCTCCACGACCGCGTGCGCGCACCGCGGATTCGCCCGCTCCCGAGGCGGCGGTCGCCGTCGTGGGGGAGGTGGCGAGTGTGGATGCGCCGGGCTGGGGGTGTGGATGCGGGCGTCTGCGGGTGTGGATGGAAAGGCTGATTCGCGGCCCGAAGTCGAGCCTGCGGCGACTCGGGGACGGCGCTCCGCCCTCACACGGCGAGCCAGCGGCCCTCCCCTGCGATTCGCTCACCTGCGGTGATGAGATCGACTCGAGTGCACTGCTCTTGCGCCACCGCTCCGGGCGCGGAGCGAATTCCCTATCCACAACACCTAATGACCACAAGTCGCAATATATGAGTTTTCTGGGAGAAGAAAATATTCATGGACATATATAGACACAGAGACACCATCTCTGTACGATTGTTGTTATAGAACGCACGAACCGAACGATGGAGTTGATGGACGTGCCGACACTCACTCGCAGAACCCACCGCGATGATCCCGCCTTTGACGAGCTGTCGGATTTCAGTGCCGCACTCACGACGATCGAACTCACGCACAGGAGCATCGACAGCTACCTCCTCGCGCAGCTGAAGAACCTCTTCGAGCTCTTCCTCAGCCGCATCAGCGCTGACAGCCCCGACAGCCATGCCGAACAGCTGGCCGCTGTGCGCGAACTTGTGGCGCCGTCCGTCAATACGGCACCGGCCGAACGTGAGGCTGTCAACGCCCGGCGACGCGCAGCATACGAGTGGATCGAGTCCCTCATCCCTGCCACGAGTCTCATCCATGCGGCTCAGCTGCTTGATGTGACGCCCAGCGAGATCGGCAACCGGGTCCGGTCGGCGGCACTCGGGATGATCTGCCTGCCCCAGGCGACCGAGCAGGCCGCCAAGCAGCTGCTCTCCTTTGAGCGGTATGCCCATGCCACCCGGCGAGCGCGCAGCCTCGACACGTCAGTGTTGCCGGAGTACGACGACGGGCTCGTGCGCATCCGCGCCTCTGACATGGCCGCGTTCAAACGTGCGGTGAGCCAGCTCGTCGCCCGCCTCTCAACACGCGAATCCCAGACCAAGCACATCCGCCAGCGCCGAGGGGTGAGCTTCCATTACGATCCGCATGGAGAAGCCACCATGGTGGCTCGTGGGCCGTCGCCTGCCATCGCCCTCCTCGAAGCACGCCTTACCGGTGTCGCCCGGGCAGTCATCACCGGCAACACCTCAAGTCTCGGCATCGTCAATGCCGGCGAACTCGCTGACGATCGTTCCCTGCGCGAGCTCATCTTCGACTTCCTGGCCAACTCCCTGCCAGCCGGGTTTGTGACCGTTTCTGCCGACGAGGGTGCCTCCACCAGCCCGGGTGAATCCGGTCCTGCGCGTGCCACTGGTGATCCGCCGACAGCAGACAGCCTCACAGTGCCGGCGGCGAATCCGTCCGGCATCGACATCGATGCCACGGCTGAGAACTACAGCAGGCACTACCGAGAGGTCGGCATCACCTGCCCGACAGAATCCGAATGGCTCAAACGCCAAGCCCGCGTGACGATCACCGTCCCTGCGCTCACACTTCTCGGCGACACCTCCGGCACCGAATCCGGCACCGGACGCAACTCAGGAGACCGATCCGCAGTCGGGGTGCCGGGAACCGTCAACGGCGCACCAGTGGCGCCGGACGTCGCCCGGCAGCTGGTGGGCAGCGGACACTCGACCGTGTACCGGCTCCTCACCGACCCGGTGACTGGCGTGGTTCTCGATCACGCAGCAGAGAAATACACGATCCCCGACCCACTCAGAACCGCGCTCATCGAGAAATGGCAGTTCTGCACACTTCCCGGCTGCGACCGCTCAGCCGTCAAAGCCGAACTCGACCACATCATCCCGTTCAACCACAGCAACCCGAGCGAAGGCGGGCTGACGACGATGCAGAATCTCCACCCGCTCTGCCGCCAGCACCACCAGATGAAGACCGAGCGGAAGATCTCCGTCACCCGTGACTCGCTGACCGGAATGCTGCACTGGAAGCTGCCCGGAGGTGTCACCACCACATCCGAACCGCCCAGCCACCCCATCAATCAGGCACACGCGGAACTGCTCAACCGCGTGTGACCGACAGCTCCACCTATCCTTCCCCGCCCCCAAGCGTCTGCCTGCCCCACCGGGCAGTGACAGAACGTTCTTCAGTAACTCCATAGAGATGAGGCAACGGTCGGGCGCCGGCCAGCGATGGCAGGCGCCCGACCACACCCCGATAGCCGGATGCACCCCGCCTTGAGTCCGAGCGATGCACGTCGCCTTATCATGAGCGAGATGACTGACGAGGAGCTGACACCGATCGGCCGCCCGCAGCTGCTGTGGCCGCTGCGCGAGCAGGCCGCAGCCGAGGTGCGCTCCCCGGCACGTGCCCGGCTCACCGGCTGGCAGGTGCCCGGCGCCTCGGCAACGGCCACCGGTCCCGAGGCGGTGGCTGGGGTGAGTGCGGATGCGAACCTGCTCATCGAAGGCGACAATCTGCCAGCCCTCAAGCTGCTGCAGCCCACACATGCCGGACAGGTCAAGGTCGTCTACATCGACCCGCCGTACAACACCGGCAGCAGTCTGAGCTACGCCGATCGGGCACGGGGAGATGCTGCGGTCACCAGCAGAGATGCATGGTTGGCGATGATGTATCCCAGGCTTGTCCACGCGCGTGCCCTCATGCGCAACGACGGGGTCATCTTCGTCTCGATCGACGACCGGGAATCGGCAGCCGTGCAGCTGCTGTGCCATGAGATCTTCGGTGAGGAGAACTTCCTCGGCACGTTCGTCCACCAGCGCGCCAAGGGCGGTGGGAACGCGAAGTTCTTCGTCCGCGGCCACGACTACGTCCACGTCTGGGCCAAGGACGCTGCACAGGCCAGCGGCTTCACCACCGAGAAGCGACCTCCGGCCAAGTACGAGCGCATCGACGGACAGCTCATGCTCGTCGAAGACGATGTGCTCAGGGTCAGTTTCGGCAAGTACACGCGCGGAACCGAGCGACGGCTGATGTATGAGGACATCGTCGCAGTGCGCGGACAGGCGAAGAAGGACGAGGTCGATGCCGGGATCGCCGCCGGGCGCTACCAGCTGCGGCCATGGGGCGAAGGCAAGCACGCGGTGGTGCGGCTGACGCCGGCGCATCTGGCGAGTTCGAAGATGTACTCGATCATCCGCGCACTCGGTGAGACCGGCCGGCAGGACCTCATCGACCTTGGTCTCGGCGGGATCTTCGCCTACCCCAAACCCGTCGAGCTGCTCACCGCTCTCATCGCCTCCCAGACGATGTTCGACCCCGAGGCGATCGTGCTCGACTTCTTCGCCGGCTCCGGCACGACCGCGCAGGCCGTCATCGAGCTCAACAGACGTGACGGCGGCTCGCGCCGATTCGTGCTCATCCAGCAGCCCGAGCCCATCCGGGCCGCCGGCGGCGCCCGGGTGGGTGCACACGCCGATGCCGAGGCGGTCGCGCAGTTCCCTACGATCAGCGCATTCATGGCCGAGCGGGTCAAGCGGGCCGGCGGAGACTTCATCGCGGTGACCGTGACGGCTGGCGAGGCTGAGGGCCGCGCTGCGAGTGAGGCTGACGCTGCCGGTGACGCGGTGGCCGGCTGCGACCTGGATGCTGCGAGCCTCAGGGCTGCCGGCGAGGCGCAGTGCGCAGCCGCGGCGGGGCAGCTCCGGACATCCGCGCCCGCTCAACCATGACGGCGATGTGGACGCGGTTGCTCGTGTCAAGCTTGGCGTTGATCCGGTTGAGGTGGGTTTTGACCGTCGCCGGGCTCATGAAGGTGGCCTCAGCGATCTCCTGATTCGACAGCCCTTCGGCCACCCGCGCGGCGATCTCCAGCTCCCGGTCCGTCAGTTCGGCCAGCAGCTCGACGGCGTCGCGCTGCAGCTGCTGATCGCGGTTCGCCACGACGGTGTTGAGCACCTGCCGCAGCGAATGCGGTGAGAGGATCGGCTCGCCCCGGTGGACGGTGCGGATCGCCTCGGCGAGGTCGGCCGGGCCGATGTCCTTGAGCAGATAGCCCGCGGCCCCTGCCTCGAGCGCGCGGAAGAGGTAGTCGTCGCTGTCGAAGCTCGTCAGTGCCACAACAGTGGGCGGGCGGACTCCGTTGACGAGGCGCTCGATCGCCTCGATGCCGCCGATGCCCGGCATCCGGATGTCCATGAGCACCACATCGGGAAAGTGCAGGGCGACCTGTTCGAGAGACTCTTCGCCGCTGAGCGCCGAGCCGACGACATCGATGCCGGCAGCGGCGGCCAGGATGCCTTTGATGCCGGTGACGACCATCGGATCGTCGTCGACAACGACGACACGGATCGGGGCATCGGTGTCGGTCATGACTGCAACATTACCGGAGGACCCGGCCCACTCCGGAGCAGCACGGGAGGTGCGAGGACTGGGTGGAGACAGGTCAGGGGCCCGAAGGGTCGGCCGGGGCGAGCGGAGGTGCCGGCCGGTTGAACGGCGGGAAGACGACATCGACGACGAACTCGCCGCCGTGCACCCCGAGCTGGGCGTGCCCGCCGAACGCGGCCGCACGCTCGCGGATCGTCTCCAGCCCCGCACCTGAACCGGTGTACGAGAGATCCGAGGTGCCTGCCGCCTCGGCCGCGGGAACCGGATTCGACACCCGGATCCGCACCCCGGCAGCCGCCGAGGCGGTCACACTCAGCTCGACCGGCGCACCGGGCGCGTGCTTCATCGCGTTGGTCAGCGCCTCCTGCACGATCCGATAGGCGGCGCGGTCGACGGGAGTCGGGGCGCTGTCGAGGTCTTCGATGATGATCGTCTGCCGGATGACGGTGCCGGTCGCCTGCACGGAGGCGATGAGCTGAGGCAGGGACCGCATCGAGGCGAGGTTGGGCGGGGTCGAGGCGTGGCGCCGGGCCTGCACGCCGGCAAGCGTCCCAGCCCGCACCCCGCCGACGAGGTGGCGCAGCTCCTCAAGCGAGGCGTGCGCCTCCCGGCGCAGCGCTGAGGCGGTGGAGGTGACATCGGCTGCGGAGTCTGAGCCGACTTCCAATGCGCCGCTGTGCAGCGAGATGATCGACAGCCGGTGGGAGAGCGTGTCGTGGAGTTCGCGAGCGAGCAGCTCGCGTTCGGACTGCCGGGCGAGTTCGGCTGTCAGTGCCGCGTTGAGCTCGACTTCATGGGAGGCGAAGGCCTCGACGGCCTGCATCCGGCGGGTGCGGCGCAGCAGCAGACCGAATCCCAGGCTGAGCCCGAACGCCACCGCCGCAACGGCGATCGTCAGCCCGTTGACGGCAGTGGCGGACTCCGGGGGCGGCGCGGCAGTGGCGAGCCCGGTGGGCTGGATGCCGGGGTCGATGAACAGGATGGAGTACGGGTTGAGCTCAGTGCGGTTCAGGCACAGCCGGAGCGTGGAGACCGTCGTGAGCAGACCGCCTGCGATGGCGGCGATGAGAGCCTGCCGACGGGGGCTGCGGATGAGCAGGTGGAACATGCCGATGAGCATGAGCAGGCAGTCGCCCCAGCCGGCGGCGAGCATCGCACCGACGATGAACGGCGCCCACGGCCACCGATGCCGGACGAAGACGGTTGCCCACAGCGGCACGAGGACGAGCACGGTCATCACGCCGAGGTTGCCGAGCTGCCCGTCATCGAAGGCCCAGGGCGCAGCGATGAGCGCCATCATCGAGATGATGAGGCCGATGAGGTAGGTGACGATGCCGACGACGATGCTCGTGGCGATGCGCAGCCAGCGCGGAAACCGGCTGCCCGGCAGCTGCCGGTCCGCCGTCCGGGCTGGAGGTGCTGGCGCGGCAGCCGGGCCCGAGGCGGTGGCTGGGTGCGGTGCGCTGCCCGCGTGCCCACCGCTGCCCTGCGCAGGTGATCCTGGCACGCCGGCAGGCGCCTCCGGACCGTGAGCTGGAGGCGCATACCGCGGGGCTGCTGGCCTGCGGCTTGGCGGCTGGGATGGATGACCTGACACAACTGCATCGTATCCGCCGGCACAGACCTGCCAGTCGGCCAACCGGCTCATGCTGTGTCCACCGATGAGCTCGCGCAGTCGAGCCGATCGGCGGACGCGCAGCACCCGGCGCTCGATGAGGCTGGAGAGGTCAGAATCATCACCCCGGCAGCTGGACTCCAGCTGCCACCAGCGCCCGCAGCGCGGCCACTCGGCGGCACCGGGCTCGACTCGATCAAGGAGCGTCATGTCCAACCCCTACGACCCCGCACAGCCGCAGCCGGATTCCCAGCCGGGCCAGCCGGGCCCACAGCACCCTCAGCACGCGCAGACCGGACCGTATGGTCAGCAGGGCCCGTACGGGCAGGTCGATGGGCAGACCGCGCCCGTGGGCACCCAGCAGCAGTGGGGCGCGCAGCCGCCGGTGAAGCAGAAGAAGCCGCTGTTCAAGCGCTGGTGGTTCTGGCTCATCATCGGCATCGTCCTCATCGCGATCATCAGCTCGATCGCCGGCGGCGATGACACCTCCGGACCAGCCGACGAGCAGGGCGCTGCGGAGGAAGCCGACACCTCGGCCGAGGAATCCGGAGCCGGTGAGGCCGACGCTGCCGACGAGGAGCCGGCGGCAGCGACGTACGGCATCGGCGACACCGTTGAAGCCGACGGCTGGGAGATCACCGTCAGCAGCGTCGAGGACGGCATCTCGACAGTCGGTGACGAGTTCCTCAACGCGCAGGCGCAGGGACAGTTCGTCACCGTGAAGATGTCGGTGAAGAACACCTCCAGCTCACCGGAGTACTTCTTCGAGGACAGCATCAAGCTCGCAGACGACGCCGGCAACACCTACTCCTCGGATTCCGAGGCCGGGATCTACGCCGGGGAGGATTCGCTGCTGCTAGAGGAGATCAACCCGGGCAACACCGCCTCGGGCACGATCGTCTTCGACGTCCCCGCCGATGTGACGCCCGATCGGCTGATCTTCGAAGGCGGCTTCTTCTCCACCCCCGTCGAGGTCGCGCTGTCCTGAGCACTCGTTCGCCGAGTCCACCTGCGCTGAGCCCGCCGCCGAGGTCGCGGCGGGCTCAGCTGCACCGCAGGCTCAGACGTGTTTGTCCAGGGCGCTGAAGCGCTCGACGGCATCGGGGGCACCGGCGATGATGATCTCATCATCAGCCTCCAGCACCGTCCCACCGTCCGTGTTCGCCCACCCGGCACCGGGATGCTTGACGGCGATGACGGTGACCCCATGCGTCCCGCGCAGCCCGAGCGCGCTCAGCGGCTGGCCGAGCACCCGCACCGGCGGCTGGGTGCGCACGATCGCATAGTCGCTGTCGATGCGCAGGAAATCGGACATGTGCCCGCGGATGAGATGCGCCAGCCGGCGGCCCATATCGTCTTCTGGGTTGACGATCTGCTTGACGCCCAGCTGCGCGAGGATCTCCGCATGCGCTTCGGTGATGGCTTTGGCCCAGATCCGCCGGTGACCGCTGCGCATGATCCGCGAGGTCGTCAGGATGCTCGCTGCCAGGTCCGAGCCGATGGCGACGACGACCCTGCTGGCCTCAGCGACGCCGAGTTCGGCCAGTGCGGCGTCCTGGGTGGCATCAGCACAGGTGATGAACGGCAGCTCATCGCGCAGCGCCTCGACGACGGCTTCGGACCGGTCGATGCCGACGACATCGACGCCGAGCGAGGTGAGCTCACGGGCCAGCGAGGCGCCGAAGCGGCCGAGCCCGATGACGACGACAGCACCGTGCTCGGCCATCGGCGTCGGGTCGCCGGTGAAGAACGTGCGGGCCTTCGAACGCCACGGGACGTGGGTGTCATTCATGGGCGGATCCTTTCAGGAGGCGGTCGGCAGGCGGGGAGGCTCAGCCGATGAGCGGGCGTTCCTTGGGCAGTTCGTGGTGCTCGCGGTGCTGTCGCAGCGCCAGCGCCGAGGCGAGCATGACCGGGCCGATCCGTCCGGTGGCCATGACCAAGATGATGATGCACTGCGCAGCCGGCGGCAGGTCGCCGGTGATCCCGGTCGAGAGTCCGACAGTCGCAAACGCGGAGACGACTTCGAAGAGCACCTGGTCGAAGGCGAAGCTCGGCTCCATCAGCATGATCGCCATCGTCGCCGAGACGATGAGGGTCAGCGCCAGCACGATGACCGTCGTCGCCTGACGATGGACGAACCGCGAGACCCGCCGGCCGAAGAGGACGACGGTGCGCCGGCCGGAGATCTCCGCCCACGTCATCGCCGCAAGCACCGCGACGGTGGTGAGCTTGACACCGCCAGCAGTGCCGGCCGGGCCGCCGCCGATGAACATGAGGATGTCCAGGCCGAACCACGACACCGGGTGCATCTCGGCGATGTCGATCGAGTTGAAGCCGGCGGTCCGCGCGATCGTCGATTGGAAGAACGCCGCCAGCAGCTTCTGCCAGCCGTTGAGGTGACCCATCGTCGCCTCGTTCGACCATTCCTGGGCGAGCAGGAAGAGGGTGCCTGCGACGAGCATGATCGGGGTGAGGCACACGACGATGCGGGTTGTCATCGACCAGCGCATCGGGAACCGGTAGCGGTAGGCGAGTTCGGTGAGCACCGGGAAGCCCATCCCGCCGATGATGACGGCTAGGCAGATCGGCAGGCTGATGAAGGGGTCCCCGGCATAGGGCATGATCGAGTCGGCCCGCAGCGCGAACCCGGCGTTGTTGAACGCCGAGATCGCATGGAAGATGCCGTGGTAGATCCCCTCACCGGGAGTATCGGCATACCGGGTGGCGAACCGGATGCTGAGCAGGCAGGCGACCACCGCCTCGGTCACGGCCGAGAACGCGAGGATCCGCAGCACCATCGGCCGCAGCCCGCCGAAGTCCTCGGTCTTCGTCTCGGCAGCGACCGTTTGACGCAGCTGCAGACCAGTGCGGCGGGCGACGAGCATCGCCAGCAGCATCGTGAAGACCATGACGCCGAGCCCGCCGATCTGGATGAGCGCGAGGATGACGACCTGGCCGAAGAGAGTGAAGTCCCCGCCGGTGTCGAGGACGACGAGCCCGGTGACGGAGAATGCCGAGGTGGTGGTGAACAGCGCGTCGATGACGCCGATGCCGCCCGGGGCCGTGGTGGCTGCAGGCAACATCAGCAAGGCCGTGCCGATAGTGATGACCACGGCGAAGCCGACGATGATCCGTGCCGGAGGGGACACTACCGTCCAGACCGGAGTAGGTGATGGGTTATCGTTTCTCTCAGCACAGCGTAATCCTAATCACAGACTGGCCGCTGCGCGCAGCAGCACGGTGATTTTTCTCGGCCACGTGAAGCCTCGGCCGATGAGAGCGACAAGGAAGTTGGATTCATGACCCACGAACAATCTGCACCCGAGGATCGGGGCCACGGATTCGTCAAGGCGCTCGGCACGGTCGACGTCCTCTTCATCGGCTTCGGCGCGATGATCGGCTTCGGCTGGATCGTGCTGACCGGCGGCTGGCTCGATGACGCCGGAACGCTCGGCGCGCTGCTCGCCTTCGCCGCCGGCGGTGTCATCATGGGCTTCGTCGGCGTTGTCTACTCCGAGCTCGTCGCCGCGATGCCGCATGCCGGCGGTGAGCACAATTACCTCATGCGCGGCATGGGCCCGCGCCTGGCGATGCTCGGCTCCTGGGGCATCACCGGCGGATACATCGGCGTCGTCATGTTCGAGGCCGTCGCCGTGCCGCGCACCATGACCTACCTGGTGCCCAACATCGAGCACATCCACCTGTGGACGGTCGCCGGCTTCGACGTCCACCTGACCTGGGCGCTCATCGGCTCGATCACCGCGGTGCTGCTCACCTGGCTCAACATCCGCGGCATCAAGATGACCTCGCTGGTGCAGACCTTCGTCGTGTCCTTCCTGCTGCTCGTGGCCCTCGTGCTCATCGCCGGCGCGTTCGTCGGCGGCGACACCGCCAATACCCAACCGCTCTTCCACGGCGGCGTCGGCGGGTTCATGCTCGTGCTGGCCGTCGTGCCGTTCCTGTTCGTCGGCTTCGACGTCATACCGCAGTCGGCTGAGGAGATCCGCATCCCGCCGCGCAAGATCGCCCGCCTCGTCGTCTTCTCCGTCGTCATGGCCGTCATCTTCTACCTCGTCGTCATCTTCACGACCTCACTCGCCCTGCCGGCCGATCAGCTCGTCGGCCTCGATCTCGCCACCGCCGATGCGGTCGCGGCGATGTTCGGCTCGGACCTCATGGGCAAGATCGTCATCGCCGGCGGTCTGGCCGGCATCATCACCTCGTGGATCGCCTTCCTCATCGGCTCCTCCCGCCTCATGTGGGCGATGGCCCGTTCGGGCATGATCCCGCAGTGGTTCGCCGTCCTCCACCCGAAGTACGGCACCCCGGTCAACGCGCTGCTGTTCATCGGCGTGCTCTCCGCTGCCGCCCCGTTCCTCGGCACCGCGATGCTCGGCTGGGCCGTCGACGCCGGCTCGCCGATGATCGTGCTGACCTACTGCATGGTCTCGATCACCTTCCTCATCCTGCGTCGCCGCGAACCGGACATGGAACGTCCGATGCGCATCGGCGGCGCCGGAAACGGCGGCATGGCCATCGGCGTCGTCGCCGTCGTGCTCACCGCACTGCTGTTCGTCATGTACGTCCCGGAGCTCACCCCGCTCTCGGTCACCCTCGACTGGCAGTCCTACCTCATGTTCGGCATCTGGATGCTCGTGGGCGTCGTGCTGATGTTCCGCGTGCCCGGCGGCATCCACGCAGGCCCCGATGCTGAGGACCGGCTGCTGGAGAAGATCCGGGCCCGCCGCGGCACCGACGGTCCCGCCTGGTGAACCGGGCCCGAGGCGGTGGCCGGGTCGCGCGTGCGAGCGCGGCTGCGATCGTGCTCACCGCCTCGGCGACCGGCTGCGCCGGCGGCGACGGCTTCCAGCCGCGGCCGGGACTCGTCGACGACACCCGGGCGGCGATCATGCTCTCGATCCCGCAGCTCGGGCAGAAGCTCGGCGGTCAGGCCGGGGCACTCGTTCTCGTCCATGCCGACGGCACCCGTTCGGTGCACCGGACCGGCGGCATCGAGACCGGCACGGTCGCGTCTGCTGACGGGCACATCTTCTACTCCGACGCCGAGCACGACTATGTGCTCTCCGACGAGCTCGTCACCTACGACCACCCCGAACCGGAGTCCATGGCGATGGCGACGATCCCGCTGGGCGGGGACCGGTTCGCCACCGCCTTCAACGTCGGGTCCGGCGATCACGGCTTCGAGTACGCGATGGCGACGAACGCTCCTGGTGAGCTCAAGCGGCACGTGCTGTGCGGAGAGTTCACCAGCCTGTCGAACTGCGACGGGACCCTCAGCGTCGTCGTGTCCGAGAGCTCGATCGAGCGTGACATCCCGCGCGACACCTACCTCACCTTCACACCCGACGGCTCCGGGGTCGCCGCCGAGCAGCTGCACGACTACGGCCAGCAGACCGATGCGCGGCCCAGCGAGCGGATCTCGACGATCCAGCAGACCGCCCAGCCCTGCTACCGGGGATCACCGCTGGTGATGGCGCATCTCGACGAGACCGAGGCGTACCCGGAGATGGAGTTCACCGAGGCGATCAACGTGCGCATCCTCGACGCCGGCACCCGTCAGGTGACCGACCATCGAGTCGAGGGCAGGCCGCACTCCGAGGTCGGCAGCGAACTCGAGCGCACCGATCTCATCGCCCCGGTCACCTCGGCGGCCGTCGTCGACGGCGATGACCTGCTGACCGTCAACAGCAGCGGGCATGTGTGGCAGGTCGATCTGCGCACCGGCGAGCCGACCGAGCTGCATGTGCTGCCCGATGTCGAGCCGGGCCAGCTCGGCGGCGCCGTGCACATCACCGCCGATCACATCACGCACGTCGCCGCTGATGCCGAGGCCGGGGTCGGCCCGGAGCTGCGGATGTACGACACCCGCACCGGCAGCCGCGTCATCGACCCGATCCCGGTGCCGGAGATCAGCGAGTTCGAGGACGGCGACGACAGGGTCGTCACCGACATCACCGCGGTGACGCCTCGGGAGTGAGGGCCGGCAGCCGGGCTTCGAGTGCGGCGGCGATCCGGAAGACGGTGGCATCGTCATAGGCGCGGCCGACGACCTGCGCACTCGTCGGCACGCCGTCGGCTGCGACCCCGGTCGGCATCGCCATGACCGGCAGCCGGTTGGCGATGTTGAACGGTACCGTCATGTGCCGTTGCCAGTAGAACTCGCATCCATCGAGGCCGTCGATAAAGAAGTCGTCGACAGCCAGACTCGCCACCGCCGAGGTGGGGGTCACGAACGCATCGACGCCGGACAGTGCGGCAGCGATCTGGGTCTGGATGCGGTGCTCGAGGACGAGGGAGTCGACGACGGAGAACCGGCTGGCCCAGCGTTCGGTGAGTTCGAGGAAGCGCTGCGTGTACGGTTCGAGCAGCTCGGTGCGTCCGTCGCTCATGCGGCGGATGTTGCCGGCCAGGAAGTGCCCGTAGTGGGCCATCGACGCATCGGTGATGTCGGCGAGGTTGAGGTTGAGGTCGATGTCGGCGACCTGCGCACCCGCGGCAGCCAGCGCATCAGCGGCACGCTGCAGGCCGGCGGCGACATCCGGGTCGACGTCGTAACAGCCGAGGTCCGGGCTGATGCCGATCCGCAGACCGGTGAGCTCGCCTGAGACGAGGTCGTCCGGACCCGGATAGGGCTGCGGCGTCGGGACGGTGCCGTGGTCGTCGGGGTCGAGACCGCAGATGATGCCGGTGGCCAGGGCGGTGTCGGCGACGGTGCGGGCGAGGATGTGATCACCGCGGTACCAGTCCTGGTTGAGCGGCGGGGTAGCCGGGGTGCGGCCGAAAGGGGTCTTGAACCCGGGCAGCCCGCAAAACGCCGCCGGAATGCGGGTCGAGCCGGCGATATCGCTGGCGGTGGCCAGCGGCGCGTAGCCGAGCGCGACCGCTGCACCGGAGCCGCCGGAGGATCCGCCGGGGGTGCGCTCGGGATTGAAGGGGTTGCGGGTGATGCCCCACTCACGGGTCTGCGTGAAGGTCGCACACGACATCTCGGGCGTGGTCGTGCGGGCGAACGGAATCGCTCCAGCAGCCCGCAGCCGGGCGACGATCGGATGGTCGGCAGCCGCGATGCGACCGGCGAGCGCCTGCGACCCGCGGGTCGCCGAGCAGCCGGCGACGTCGTGCTGCTCCTTGACGAGCAGCGGGATCCCCAGCAGCGGCGGCAGGTCGCGCCCGCCAGCACGGTAGGCCTCAGTTGCGGTGGCTGCGGCCTCGCGGGCAGGTTCGGCCATGATGTCCATGACGGCGTTGAAGCTGTCGTCGAGGGCCTCGATGCGCCGGATGCATGCCTCCAGGTACGCCGTGGGGGTGAGGTCTTGGGTGCGGAAGGCGGCCACCGCCTCGGCGATGGTGAGTGTGTGCAGGGAAGCATCGTGAATCGTCATACCCGAATGATGGCACAGCCAGCCTCTGACCCAGGGGCTTCGCTCGCAGCCGGGCCCGAACTAGGCTATAGGTGAGGAGGGAGATGGCGTGACGATCGCAGACCTGCGAGACACCGGCGCTTCAGCGCGCCGTGCCGCCCGTCATGTCACCCTGTTCCTCGACGTCGACGGAGTGCTGAATTCCTACCCCGTCACTGGACTGCGGTTCCTGCGCGAGGGCCGCAGGAAGGTCCGCGCCTGGCATTACGAACTGCATTTCCGGCCGCGGGTCGTGCGCTTCCTCGACCGGCTCACCCGCCGCCGGCTCGTCGACATCGTGTGGCTGTCGACGTGGTCGCAGCGCTGCCGCACCGAGATCGAGCCGAAGCTCGGATTCCGCTCCAGCTTCGCGGTCATTCCGATGCCCGATGACACCTACAACCGGTTCGCCAACGACCCGCACGAATGGTGGAAAGCCCGCGCCGTCGAGGAGTGGTTCGCCGCGCACGAGGAGGGCCGCGCGATCTGGATCGACGACGATCTCACCGCCCCTGAGACCCGCGCGCACTTCGAGCAGAAGTACGGTTCACGGCTGCTCATGATCGCCCCCGAGTTCTCCCAGGGGCTGAGCGAAGACCACTTCTCCCTCATCCGCGACTTCACCTACCGCCGCGCGGTGCCGGCACCAGCACGCCGCACACTCCTGACCACAGAGCCGACCGGCGAGCTTGCGGCCGTCCAGGTGCCGGCGCCCGGCCTGACGAGCACCGACAGCCTCGCCGGCGACAATGCCGCGGTCGCCAACGACTTCCCCGCCGGCATCGGCACGACCTACCATGGAAAGGCCTGACATGACGCCCAGTCCCGGAACGCGCACCCGCCCGGTCATCGGGATC
Source organism: Brevibacterium luteolum (assembly GCF_025147615.1). NCBI lineage: Bacteria > Bacillati > Actinomycetota > Actinomycetes > Micrococcales > Brevibacteriaceae > Brevibacterium > Brevibacterium luteolum. Next base: position 59,079 of record NZ_JALXPM010000006.1, read on the forward strand.
ATCGATTCCGGGCTCGGGCTCGTCAGCTACGCCGACGCACTTCACCACCAGTACCCGGCCGCCGACCTTGTGCTCGCAATGGACCCGGACTGGATGCCCTACGGGGCACTCGACCCCGAGGTGGTGGCTGAGCGGGCACTGCAGTCGGCCAATGCGCTCAGCCCCTGGCAGCCCGATGCGATCGTCGTCGCCTGCAACACCGCCTCCGTCCACGCCCTGGAGCGGTTGCGCGAAGTCTACGAGCCCGGCACCCCGATCATCGGCACTGTGCCGGCGATCAAATCCGCCGCTGCCACCGGAGAGGACTTCGCCGTCTGGGCGACACGAGCGACGACCCGCTCGGCTTATCAGGAGGGGCTCATCGCCGAATTCGCCTCCGGCATCACCGTCCACCAGGTGCCCTGCTACGGCTTAGCCGACGCCATCGATGCCGCCGATGAAGCCCGCATCGGCGAAGCGATCGCCGCCGCCGTGGCCGCCACTCCCCCGGCCGCGTCGGGGATCGTGCTCGGCTGCACGCACTTCGGGCTCGTCGCCGACCGGATCCTGCAGCAGCGGCCGGGCACCAGCGCCCTGTTCGACTCCCCCCACGCCGTCGCCCGCCAGACCCTCAATCGCCTCGGGCTCGCCCCGGTGACCGACGCCTCGGCGCCGGAAGCCACCGAAACCGGGCGGGTGCTGGCGACCTACATGTCCGGCCGGCGCGCCGGGCTGCCCGACACGCTCGACGCCTACCCGGCGGGAGTGCGACTGCGCGCCATCGAGAACTGAGCCGTTGCGCGCGGTCAGTCGGGCCGGCGGTGCAGATGAGAACCGTCACCGGATTGAAACCGAACGCTGTTGACCGGCGTCCGAGAAGCTGGATAACGTCGAAACACTACCCCAGCGCATGCGCCGGCGACATTCCCACACCGCAGTGGCAGTCGAGCGGCGATCGCGTGCCCCACCACTTCTGAAAGGTCTCCTCAGTGGGTGTTCTCGACCGCGAAGCCATCGTCGCTTCTCCCAAGTTCAATCGGTGGCTCATTCCCGCCGCGGCCCTGGCCATCCACCTGTGCATCGGCCAGGTGTACGCCTTCTCCGTCTTCAAAGCTCCGCTCATGGACCACTTCGCCGTGCGCGAGGTGGCCGTCGGCTGGATCTTCTCGCTGGCGATCCTCATGCTCGGGCTCTCCGCCGCCTTCGGCGGCACCTGGGTGGAGAAGGCCGGGCCGCGCAAGTCGATGGCGCTGGCCGGACTGTGCTGGGTCAGCGGCTTCATCGTCGCGACCTTCGGGATCTCGACCGGACAGCTGTGGCTCGTCTACCTCGGCTACGGGTTCATCGGCGGCATCGGCCTGGGCATCGGCTACATCTCCCCGGTCTCGACGCTCATCAAATGGTTCCCCGACCGTCCGGGCCTGGCGACTGGCCTGGCGATCATGGGCTTCGGCGGCGGTGCGCTCATCGCCAGCCCGGCCTCGAACGCACTCATGACTCACTTCGGCGGCGGGCCCGATCCCGAGCAGCTCGTCAACGGCATCATCCCGACCTTCATCACCCTGGCGATCGTCTACGCGCTCGTCATCACCGGCGGCGCCTACTGCATCCGCGTGCCGCATCCGGACTGGAAGCCGGCCGGCTGGGACCCCTCCAAGGTGAAGGAGAAGCCGCTGCAGACGACGAAGAACGTCTCGGCGAACTCCGCGATCAAGACCCCGCAGTTCTGGATGCTGTGGATCGTGCTGTTCACCAACGTCACCGCCGGCATCGGCATCCTGGAGAACGCCGCGCCGATGATCCAGGACTACTTTCCGCAGATCACCGCGGCCGCAGCCGCCGGATTCGTCGGCATGCTGTCGCTGACGAACATGGCTGGCCGGTTCGTGTGGTCGAGCCTGTCGGACTACATCGGACGCAAGAACATCTACATCGTCTACCTCGGCCTCGGGCTGCTGCTGTACCTCGCGGTGGCCGTCGTCGGCGGCGGATCGCTGTTCCTGTTCCTCATCGCCACCCTCATCATCCTGTCGTTCTACGGCGGCGGCTTCGCCACCATCCCAGCCTACCTGCGCGACCTGTTCGGCGTCTACCAGGTCGGTGCGATCCACGGCCGGCTGCTGACCGCGTGGGCGGCAGCCGGTGTGGCCGGCCCGCTCATCGTCAACCTCGTCGTCGAGTCTCAAGCCGCAGCCGGCAAGTCCGGCCCAGACCTCTACAACCTCTCGCTGTACATCATGGTCGGCGTGCTGGCCATCGGCTTCATCGCCAACGCCCTCGTCCGCCCGGTTGATGCCAAGCACCACGAGTCCGAGGAGGTCGTCGCCGCTGCGCAGGGCCGACCGGATCCGGGCGCCGTGGCAGCTGAAGAGACGCGTGCGCACAGGCGCGATGAGAACGCGCAGAACGGCGGCTTCCACGCCACCATCGCCGTGGTTCTCGCCGGTGTCGTGTGCGCCGGCCTGCTCTACGGACTCGTGCAGACGGTCATCAAGGCCACCGCGCTGTTCTGATCATCAGCGTTCTGGCGGCTGACCTCGTCTGCTTCCGACGCCGAGGTGCGTCGCCGTGACGGCGTGCTCGAAATGCCTCATCCTGCCGAGGAAGCCCGCGGCACCGATGCTGATGACGGTGACGGCATCCATGATCGAGTTGTGCATAACGGTTCCGTAGAATCACCGGTGAACGCCCGCCGCACGCAGAGAGGGAGTCGAGACGATGAGCGCCGGCCAGTCCTACCTCGTCAGCGGCAACCTCGTCGCCGTCATCACCGCCGTCCGAGACGCCGTGCCGTACGTGCTCACAACCGGCGGCGGGACGACCCTGCCGGCCGGGCCGCTGCAGCGCAGCCACCGCTCAATGCAGGAGGGCATGCGAGCGTGGGTGCTGCGCCAGACTGGCTGCGAGCTCGGCTACATCGAGCAGCTCTACACCTTCGCCGACCGCAACCGCGGCTCCGGTCCCGCCCTCGAAGTCTCCTATCTCGGGCTGACGACGATGGAACCCGGGGCCGAGGCGTGGCGCAGCTGGTACGAGTTCTTCCCCTGGGAGGACCGCCGGAACGGCTCTGAGGTCGTCGACGAGATCATCGCGCCGGCTCTCGGGCGTTGGGTTGAAGAGGCAGCTCACGACTGCCAGGACGGTCGCCGGGTGCGCTGTGAGGCGGCCTTCGGGCTGGCCGGCCGGCCGTGGCATCCGGACATGGCATTAGCGCGCTATGAGCTGCTCTACGAGGCCGGGCTCGTCCCCGAAGCCGGCGCCGAAGATCCTGTGCCGGGCCGGCCGATGACTCCGCATCACCGGCGGATCCTCGCCAGCGGGATCGCCCGGCTGCGCTCGAAGATCCAATATCAGCCGGTCATCTTCGAACTCCTCCCGAAGACCTTCACCCTCACCGGGCTGCAGACTGCTGTCGAGGCGATCGCCGGCCAGGAGCTGCACACGCAGAACTTCCGCCGGCTCGTGGCCCAGCAGCAGCTCGTCGAGGACTCCGGTCAGGTCGCCTCCAGCACCGGTGGCAGGCCCGCCAAACTCGTCCGGTTCCGCCGCAGCGTCCTCGATGAGCGCGCCGCAGCCGGCACCAAGCTGCCGATCCCCCGCGTGAAGTAACCGTCAGCCCACCCACGCTGACCAGCCGGTTTGCTCCCTCGCGCCTTTATGCTCATACTGAGCATAATAAGTTCCGGCAGCCCGAGCGAAGGAGCCGCATGCCGACCGTGACGATCGACACCGATGCCCTGTACCAGCGCGTCGACTCCGTCATCCCCCGCATCGAGTGGGCGACGATGGAAGACGACATCGCCGCCGTCTGGCGACTCAAGGAGGAGCGCAACGCCGTCATCCTCGCCCACAACTACCAGACCCCGGAGATCTTCCACGGGGTTGCCGACATCGTCGGCGACTCCCTGGCTCTGGCCCGCGAGGCCGAGAGAGCCGATGCCGATGTCATCGTGCTCGCCGGCGTGCACTTCATGGCCGAGACTGCCAAGCTGCTGAATCCGGAGAAGACCGTTCTCGTCCCTGATCTGCGTGCCGGCTGCTCGCTGGCCGAATCGATCACGGCAGCCGACGTCCGGCAGCTCAAGGCGGACAATCCCGGCGTTCCCGTCGTCACCTACGTCAACACATCGGCGGCGGTGAAGGCAGAGTCCGATATCTGCTGCACTTCGGGCAATGCGAAAGCGGTCATCGAGTCCCTCGGCACCGACCGGGTCATCATGATCCCGGATGAGCACCTGGCGGCGAACATCGCCCGCGACTGCGGCGTCGAGGTCATCACGTGGCCGGGCCGCTGCGAGGTCCACGACCGGTTCACCGCCGCCGACATCGAACAGGTGCGCCGCGACCACGAGGGCGTACTCGTCATGGCCCACCCGGAGTGCCCGCCGGATGTCGTGGCCGCCAGCGACATGGCCGGTTCGACCGCGCAGATGCTCGCCCACGTCGCGCAGCAGCGGCCCAAGCGCGTCGCGCTCATCACCGAATGCTCGATGAGCGACAACATCGCCGCCGAGATCCGCGACGTCGAGATGATCCGGCCGTGCAATCTGTGCCCGCACATGAAGCGCAACTCGCTGGCCAACATCCGGGCCGCGCTCGAGGGCATGCAGCACGAGGTGACGATCGACCCCGACGTCGCCGACCGCGCCCGCGCCGCCGTTGACCGGATGCTTGCGATCTCATGACCGGTGAGCTGGCTGCGCTGCCGAAGGTGATGATCGAAGATCTCGTCCGCAATGCGCTGTTAGAGGACTTCGGCCGCGCAGGCGACCTGACGACGACGGCGACGGTGCCTGCCGGGATGCGGGCGATCGCTGTCCTTGCCGCGCGCCAGCCCGGGACGGTCGCCGGTCTCGACCTGGCCGCCCTCGCCTTCGAGCTGCTCGACCCCGCCGCCGAGGTGGTGGTCTCGAAAGGCGACGGCTGCCGGGTGGGTGCTGGTGAGGAGATCGCCACGATCACCGCCGATGCCCGCGCGCTGCTGAGCGGTGAACGGGTGGCCCTGAATTTCCTCGGACATCTGTCGGGGATCGCCACTGCGACCGCCACGCTCGTCGATGCGGTCGCCGGGAGGTGTGCAGTCACCTGCACGCGGAAGACGACGCCTGGGCTGCGGGCGGTTGAGAAGTATGCAGTGCGCTGCGGCGGCGGAATGAACCACCGCACCGGGCTCGACGATGCGGTCCTCATCAAGGACAACCACATCGCGCTGGCCGGCGGCGTGACGGCCGCAGTCGAGCAGGTGCTCGCCCAGGTCGGACATCTCGTCGCCATCGAAGTCGAAGTCGACACGCTCGATCAGCTGCGCGAGCTGCTGGAGATCTCCGATGGTGTTGACGCGGTGCTGCTGGACAATATGGAGCCAGCTCAGCTGCGAGAAGCCGTGGAGCTCATCGACGGCCGCCTGACAGCAGAGGCCTCAGGGCGGATCACAGTCGAGACGGCACCGGCGATCGCTGAGACCGGCGTTGATCTCATCTCCGCCGGCTGGCTGACCCATTCGGCTGCGGTACTCGACATCGGGCTGGACATTCAGGCGTGAGGGGCCTGGTCTCACCGGATCTGCTGGAATCAGTGCAGGCGCTGTTCGTGGGAGTAAGCGTTGAAGGTGGAACCGCGGTTGAAGCCGATGACGGTGACACCGAGTTCTCGCCCGAGGTCGACGGCGAGTGCTGACGGGGCCGAGACTGCCGAGAGCATCGGGATGCCGGCCATCGCGGCCTTCTGCACGAGTTCGAAGGAGGCCCGGCCCGAGACCTGCAGGACAGCCCGGTCAGCCGGCAGCAGCTTCTGCTCCAGTGCCCAGCCGAGGACCTTGTCGACGGCATTGTGTCGGCCGACATCCTCTCGCAGAACCAGCAGGTCCGGTTCCCTGCCATCCTCCCCCGCCTCGGGAGCGGTGAACAGGGCTGCCGCATGCACCCCGCCGGTGGAATCGAACAGACCCTGGTGCGACCGCAGCAGCTCGGGCAGGGCGAGCACCGCGGATGGACTGATGAACCCGGGTTCCGGCGCGGCGACAGGGTAGGCGGATTCCTTGCGGACGGCTTCGATCGAGGCGGTGCCGCAGATGCCGCAGGCACTCGAGGTGTAGACCTGGCGGGCTCGGAAGGTCTCGCGGTCCCACACGCCGGGCTGCAGGCGGACGGCGGCGACGTTGTAGTTGCGGCTGCCATCGGGGTCGAGTCCGGAGGCGAAGTCGACCTCGACGATGTCAGCCATCGACGTGATGACGCCTTCGGTCAGCAGGAAGCCGGCGACGAGCTCGACATCGTCCCCGGGGGTGCGCATGGTGACGGTGAACTGCTCGCCGTCGAGGCGGACTTCCAGCGGCTCCTCACCGGCAAGTGCGTCGGCGCGGGCGCGGACCTCGCCGGAGGCGTCGAAGCGATGGACGCGGGAGCGGACGACCCGGCGCATCACAGCCCCTCGTCGAGGTGCTTGTACCAGGCGTCGATCCCGCCGGTGAGGTGCTTGACCTGGGCGCCGGACTGCAGGAGGACGCGGGCGGCGGCCTGGGAGCGGGCGCCGGACTTGCAGTACAGCACCACCTCGGCGTCAGAGGACTTCGCCTCGTCGATGAGTTCAGCAACCGCCTCGCTGCCGGCGGGAGGTTTCTCGGTGAACTCGCCGACCGGGATGAGGCGGGCACCGGGGATGATCCCGGTCTCAGTCTCATAGGGTTCGCGCACATCGACGAGCACGAGCGGCCGTCCCTGCACTTCGAGCGCGTCGACCTCCTCCTGCAGCTGGGTGCAGTTGAGGGCGGGCACGAGGTCGAAACCCACCTCTGCGGCGGTGGCCGGGCGGCGGACGGCCGGGTTGGCGCGCAGCGGCAGCCGCTCCCAGCCGGCAGTGCGGATGTCGTAGATGAGCACGGTGCCGATGAGCGGCCGACCGAAGTCGAGGATGAGCTTGAGCGCTTCACCGGCCTGGGCGACGCCGAGGATGCCGGGGACCACCCCGAGCACGCCGGCCTCCGCGCAGCTGGGGATCGCCCCGGGCGCCGGCTGGCTGGGCAGCAGGTCGCGGTAGACGGGCCCGCGGGAGGCGTGGAAGACGCTCAGCTGCCCGCCGGTCGTCAGCACCGAGGCCCACACGTGCGGGATGTCGGCGACCGTGGTGGCATCGGAGACGAGATAGCGGGTGTCGAAGTTGTCCGCCCCGTCGATGACGATGTCGTAGCCGCTGATGATCTCGTAGGCGTTGCCGGCGTCGAGGCGGATCGGGTGCATCTCGACGGTGACGTTGGGGTTGAGCGCGTTGACGGTCGCGGCAGCCGAGACGGTCTTCTCGATGCCGACGTCGGCGGTGGTGTGCAGGATCTGCCGGTGCAGGTTCGACAGTTCGACCTCATCGTCATCGACGATGCCGATCGTGCCGACACCGGCGGCAGCGAGATACAGGGCTGCCGGCGATCCGAGTCCACCGGCGCCGATGATGAGCACGCGCGCCCGGCCAAGCGCATGCTGGCCGGCGACCCCGACACCGGGGACGGTGATCTGCCGCGCATAGCGGGGGTGGCTCATGAGCCGATCCCCACCCAATCGTGGCCGCCGGTCGCGTAGTGCTGCTGCTTCCAGATCGGCACCTCGGCCTTGATCCGGTCAACAAGTTCGGCGCAGCAGGCGAACGCTTCGCGCCGGTGAGCGGCGGCGACCGCGACCAAGAGTGCGTCCTCACCGACGGCAAGGCTGCCGATCCGGTGAGCAGCCCAGATCCGCACCCCACCGGACTCAGCCGCGAACTCCTGGGCGACTGCCGCGCAGGTCGCGGCGAGGATCTCACCGGCCTGCGGGTGGGCGGTGTAGTCAAGCCCGGTGACGTCGTCGCGGCCGGAGTCGTGGTTGCGGATAACCCCGCGGAAGCTCGCGACCGCACCCATCTGCGGGCTCAGGACCGCGACGGCGGCGTCGTCTGTGAGAGGGTCCTCGGTGATGGATGTGTGGACGACTCCGGTTGCCGGTCCCGAGGCGGGGGCCGGCTGAGCAGGGTGGCGGTGGGAGTCGTCGTGGTCGCGGACGTCTGCGAGCTGTGCCTGCAGGTGGTGGAGGACGGAGTCGAGGACGGTGATGCCGTCGCGCACCCCGCCGGGTGAGCCTGGAAGGTTGCAGATGAAGGTCTGCCCGCACAGCCCGGCCCTCCCGCGGCTCATCATCGCCTCGTCGAGCTTCTGCAGACCATAGGCCCACAGCGCGTGCATGATCCCGGGGGCGGGCCGGTCGATGAACTCAGCTGTCGCCTCGGGGGTGCTGTCGTCGCTGTTGGTGCCGGTCCCGCCGGTGGTGAAGATGAACCGCGGGCGCTCGCCTGCCGGCAGGTCGACGAGCAGGCGCTGCAGTGCCGTGCGCACCGGGGCTCCGTCGGCGACGATGATCGGATCGGGCACGCGGTAGCCGTGGCCGGTGAGCCAGTCGGTCAGCAGCGGCCCGGTCGTATCGGCGGCTCGACCTTCGGCGGCGGCGGTCGAGACGACGATGACAGCCGCCCAGTCGCCGGCGCCGAAGTCCGGCTTGCGCTTGATGCGGCGGCCGGGCTGGAAGGCGAACTCATCAGCCTTGCTCATGGGAGGCCTCCCTTCTCATCAGCGGCGCGGTGGTAGTCGCCGCTCTTGCCGCCGGTCTTGGCCACGACGCGGGTGGTGGTGATCTCGGCGGCCTTGTCGAGAGCCTTGATCATGTCGTAGACGGTCAGGGCCGCGACCGAGGCGGCGGTCAGGGCCTCCATCTCGACTCCGGTGACCGCGGTGGTCTTGACGCGGGTGCGGATGTGCACGCCGGCCGGCAGCCGGGTGAAGTCGACGGTGACCCCGCTGATGGGCAGCGGGTGGCACAGCGGCACGAGCTCGGGGGTCTTCTTCGCGGCCATGATCCCGGCGACCCGGGCGACGGCGAGCACATCGCCCTTCGGGGCGGTGCCTGCGAAGATCTGCTCGACGACGTCGGCGGTGGTGGCCACGACCGCCTCGGCGGCGGCGGTGCGGGCGGTCACCGGCTTGTCCGACACGTCGACCATATGGGCGGTGCCGTCGGCGCGGACATGGCTGAGCTCACTCACTGTGGGCCTCCTCAAGCGGCAGAATCTGGACGGTGGATCCGGCCGGGACGGTCTCGTCACCAGGGGGGATGCGGATGAGTGCGGTGGCCTGCGCGGCCCCGGCGAGCAGGTGGGAGCTGGTGCCGGAGAAGGCGGCCGCGGTGACGTGACCGGTGTCGTCGGTGTGCCAGGTGCCGCGCCGGATCTGCTCGCGGCGGGCCAACGGGGTGACGTCCTCGGTCAGGGAGGCCGGCTGCCAGCGGTGGGCCGACGTGCACCGGTAGCCGGCGGCCAGCGCTGGCCGCAGGAACATCTCGGCTGAGACCCAGGTGCTCACGGGATTGCCGGGGAAGCAGATGATGACCGCGCCCGAGGTGTGGGTTCCGAGGCCCTGCGGGCCGCCGGGCTGCATGGTCACCGATCCGAAGGCCGCACACCCTTCGAGTGCCTGGCGGATGACTTCGTAGCGGCCGGCGCTGATCCCGCCGGAGGTGATGATGAGATCAGGCGCGTGGGCGGCGACGTCGGCTTCGAGGACGGCGGCGAAGTCGGCGACGGTGTCGGAGATGAGCCGGGAGGCGGCGACGGTGACGCCGTTGCGGTCCAGCCAGGCGGCGAGCATCGTGAGGTTCGCGTCGTACAGGGCGCCCGGGCGCAGCGGGGTGGTGCCCGGGGCGCTCACTTCGTCACCGCCGGTGTAGATGACGGCCCGCGGCCTGGCGTGGACTGCCACCTCGGTCTGTCCGAGTGCGGCGATGGTGCCGAGCCCCGGGACGGTCAGGCGCGTGCCGGCAGCCAGCAGCAGGTCCCCGGTGCGGGCGTCGGAGCCGGTGGGACGCACGAATGTCCCAGCTGACACCTCGGGCACGGTGATCTGACCGGCCGTCACGGCGGCATCGAAGCTCGTCGCGTCGGTGTCTTCGATCGGGATGACCGCATCGGCCCCGGCGGGGATCGGCGCGCCGGTCATGATCGGGGCGGCGTGAGCATCCGGCAGCGGGTCGGGCCAGTGGCCGGCCGGAATCATCGGTGCCAGCGGCAGGGTGGCAGGCGTGTCGGCTGCGCAGACGGCGAAGCCGTCCATCTGGGAGTTGTCAAAACCGGGCAGGTCGCCGGTGGCGGTGACATCAGCGGCGAGCACCCGGCCGGCGGCTGCCGCCAGCGGCAGGGTTTCGGTGCGCACGCGCTCCCCGCCGACGGTGCGCGCGCTGGCCTGGGCGGCCACCGCCTCGGCGACGGCACGGATGTGGGCGGTGACCGAGCGTGCACCCGTCGCCGGCCAGCCGTCTGCAGTCGTGATCATGGACTCAAGCCTAGTCCCCGAAGCTCCACGCCCGGTGGACGCGCGGGCCTTTCTAGCCGAGACACATGCGCGGTTGCTAGACTCGGTGCATGTCTGTTGAGCTGGGACTTCCCACCGTCAGGCCCACTGCCGGCAATGTCGCCGCGTCGCTGGCACGCCGGGCCGCCGATGCCCCTGCCTCCGGGCCGCTGCTCGACCAGTTCGGCCGGGCCGGCACCGACCTGCGCATATCCCTGACAGACAAATGCAATCTGCGCTGCACCTACTGCATGCCCGCCGAAGGCATGGACTGGATGCCGCAGGAGTCCCTGCTCACCGCCGATGAGGTGGTGCGGATCGTGCGCATCGCCGTGCGCGACCTCGGGGTCGAGAAGCTGCGACTGACCGGGGGCGAACCGCTCATCCGGCCCGATCTTGAGGCGATCATCGCCGGCATCCGCGCCGAGCACGCCGAACTGCCGGTCGCCATCACCACCAACGGCATCGGCTTAGCCGCCCGCGCAGCCAAGCTCGCTGAGGCCGGGCTGTCGCGGATCAATATCTCCCTGGACACGATCGACGCAGACACCTACGCGACGCTCGCCCGCAGGGACCGGCTCACCCAGGTGCTCGACGGCATCGACGCCGCCCAGGCCGCGGGCCTGTCACCTGTGAAGATCAACGCGGTGCTCATGCGCGGGGTCAACGACGACCAGGCCGCAGGCCTGCTCGACTTCGCACTGGCCCGCGGGCTGGAGCTGCGGTTCATCGAGCAGATGCCGCTTGACGGCGATCACGGTTGGACGCGGGCGAACATGGTCACCGCCGAGGAGATCCGCACCCAGCTGAGCGCACACTGGGATCTCATCGCCGACGACGTCCCGCGCGCCGGCGCCCCAGCTCAGCGGTGGCGGGTCTACCCGCACGCAAGCACCGCCTCGGGAACGGTCGGGGAACCACTGGGCCGGGTGGGGATCATCGCCTCGGTGACCGAGCCATTCTGCGGCGACTGCACCCGCACTCGCATCACCGCCGAGGGCAAGATCCGCTCGTGCCTGTTCTCGCATGAGGAGTTCGACCTCTCGCTGCTGCTGCGCTCGGATGCCGATGATGCCGCTGTCGGGCAGGCGTGGCGGCAGGCGATGTGGCTCAAGCCGCGCGCCCACGGCATGGGCCGGCCCGGTCTTGACAGCGACGAGTACGTCCAGCCGGAGCGCTCGATGAGCGCGATCGGAGGGTGAGCATGGGTCAGCAGCACACCGCGCCCGAGGCGGGTCACGGCTGGGAGGTCACCGTCCGGTATTTCGCCGCCGCCCGCGCTGCCGCCGGTGGGATCGCCGAAGAGCAGGTGCCGCTTAATGAGCCGGTGAGTGAGGCGCAGCTCTTCGAGCTGCTGGCCGAACGGCACCCGGAACCACCGGCTGGAGAGCCGGCGCTCAAGACTGTGCTGGCGGAGAGCTCGAGCTTCGTCGACGGGTTCGTCGTGCTCGAGGGAACGCTCATCAACCCTGGTCAGCGGGTCGATGTGCTGCCGCCGTTCGCCGGCGGGTGAGCGGGCACAGGCAGCGTCTGCGGTGGGCTGAGCGGCTGCGGCGCTGACCGGGATCATGTGCGGCCGGCCGGGGTCATGTGAGAATGACAGCATGACCCACCCCGACTGGGCCGAGGCGATCACCATCGCCGCGCGCGCCGGTGCCTCAACACTCCAGCCGGCCGCAGCACAGCCGCTGCCGGCATGCCTGGGCCGGGTGCTCGCACACACGGTGACAGCCGGCCGCGCGATCCCGCATTTCGACTCCTCGGCGATGGACGGTTTCGCCGTGTCCGGCCCGCCCCCCTGGCAGCTCGAGGCGAGCACCGCCTCGGGAGCGGATGCCCACGCCGCATCCGGCGCCCGTCCGCTGGCGGCAGGGTGGGCACGGCCGATCCTCACCGGCGGCGCAGTGCCGGCAGGCACCACGAGCATCGTGCGCTGCGAACACGCCGAGGTGATGGGAGCCGACGCGGCCGGACAGACCGGGCTGCGGCTGCGCGCTGATGCCCCGGCGACGGATCTGGCGCCGGCGCGCAACATCCGGCGAGCCGGCCGGGAGACCCGCGCCGGTGAGGTGCTGCTGGAAGGCGGGCGGGTGCTCTCACCGGCCGATCTTGCCTATGCGGCCGTTGCCGGGCTCGATGCGCTGCCGGTGCGCAGGCGGCCGCGGGTGGCGCTGCTGATGACCGGAGACGAGGTCATCACCGCAGGTCAGCCCGCACCCGGGCAGGTGCGCGACACCTTCGGACCGGCGCTGCCGGGACTTGTGGCAGGCCTGGGCGGAGACGTGATCGATGTACGGCGGATCGCAGACGATGCGCAGGAGACCCGGGTCGCGCTTTACGAGGCGCTGGCTGCCGCTCATGTCGTGCTCACCACCGGTGGGACCGGACATTCGGATGCCGATCACGTCAGGCGGGAGTCGGCACGCTTGGCCAGTGAGCTGCTCTTCCCGGAGCTGGCGATGCGGCCAGGACATCCGACGACGTTCGCTCAGCTCGGTGGGCACCCGGGAGCCTGGCATGTCGGGCTGCCGGGCAACCCGCTGGCGGCGATGACGGCGATCCGCGTCGTCGTCGAACCGCTGCTGTGCGGGATGCTCGGCCTCCCTCTGCGCCCGGCGCGTTCGGTGGAGGTCGCCGTCGAGGTGCGGCCGGTGCGCGTGAGCACACTCATGCCGGCACGCCAGCGCGAGGGCAACCGCTGGGAGCCCTGCGATGCCCGTGGGGCGAACATGCTGCGCGGACTCACCGAGGCCGACGGATTCCTCACCGTGCCGACTGCGGGTCTGCGCGCCGGCGAGCAGGCGCAGGTGCTCGACCTGCCCTGGCCGCAGGGGTGACGGTTCGTCTTCGCTGCCCTCAGCTCTGGGGCTGTGGGTCGTTCCTCGACCAGATGTCATCACCGCGCAGCACCGCATCGGCGTGAACACCCGTCCGTCCTGGTCAGCAGCTGACGCTGGCCTTTCAGTCGGCGTGTCAGCGCAGCCGTGAGGTGATCGTATCGGCCGCGGCCTTGACACGGTCTCTGACTTCGCTCACCCGCGCGTCGCTCTGCTCAGCATCCGGGATGCTGACCCCGACGCCGGCAACCGGGCGGTCAAGCACATCGAAGACCGGCGCGGCGACCGTGCACACGCCTGGGGTGATCTCCCCGCGTTCGAGCGCAAAGCCCTGCTGGCGAGTCTCGGCGAGTTGGCTGAGCAGCTGCCGCATCGAGGTGGGCCCGGCGCCGGTGCGGGAGACGAAGACGTCCTCGCCGCTGAGCAGTGCGAGCACATCGCGTTTGGGCAGCGCGGACATGATCGCCCGGCCAGTGGCGGTCAGGTAGGCCGGCATCCGCACGCCGGTCGCGGTGATGACGGCCACGGATTCGACCGACTGCTCCTTGAGCACATAGACGGTCTCCCAGCCGCGCAGCACCGCCAGCTGCGCCGTCCCGCGGGTCGCCTCGGCGAGCTGGCGGATGATCGGAGCCGACAGCCGCTGCAGCGGGTTGGCCCGCACATAGGCGCTGCCGAGTTCGGACACACCGGCGCCGAGCATGTACCCGCCGCCGGTCTTCGCCACCAGCCCGAGTTCTTCGAGCACCGAGAGGATCTCGTAGATCGATGAGCGCGGGATCGACAGCGAACGCGCCATCGCACCTGCGGTGATCGGCCGGTTCGATCCGGCCAGCGCGCGCAGGATCGCGACAGCACGGCGCAGGGCTGGGACTTCGGCCATCTCAGTCTCCGAAGTCGAAGGCCCGGTAGGCCTCCCGGTAGAGCTCGCCGACTGGCCCGAGGCTCGTGTGCACGCCGTTCGCGGCGACGAGCCGGCCGGCGGAGTACACGTGGGTGACATCGGCGGCGGTGCCGGCGAGCATGATCTGCTCGCCTTTGGATCCGTAGGTGCGCGGGGTGTCGGCGGCGATGACGGCGATGTCGGCAGGCTGGCCGACGGTCAGTCCCGCGCCCGAGGCGATGGTCGCCTCAGCAGTGGTGTCGCCGAGGTGCAGGGACCGGCTGCCGCCGGAGGTGAGTGCGGCGAGCAGTTCAGCAGGGCTGAAGCGGCCGCGCTGGCCGGAGCCGAGTCGTTCGCCGGCTTCGAGCCCGCGCAGTTCCAGCAGCGGGTCGAGGGTGACGTGCTGGTCGGAGCCGAGGCTGATGACCGCACCGGCGTCAGCGAGGGCGCGGGCCGGGCCGATGCCGTCGGCCAGGTCGGCTTCGGTTGTCGGGCACATGACGATCGTGGAGGCGGCGTCACCGAGCAGTTCGATGTCCTCGTCGGTTAAGTGGGTGGCGTGGACGGCCGAGAGCCGGTCGGTCACGACACCTGCGTCAGCGAGCAGCTGCGTGGGGGTCGTGCCGTAGGCCTTCCGGCAGGCGTCGTTCTCGGCCGGCTGTTCGGACAGGTGGACATGCAGCGGGCCCTCGAGTGCCGTGAAGGCCGGCAGAGCTGCGGCGGGGACGGCGCGCACCGAGTGGATCGCAGCACCGAGGGTCACTCCCCCCGCGGTGGCATGGGCTGGGAAGTCAGCGGCCAGCATCTCGGCCAGGCCGGTGTGACGCTGCAGGTAGCCGTCGATCGTGCCGTCGCCAAAGCGCTGCTGCTCTGCATTGAGCTCTTCGCCGATCGCGCCGGTGAGGTAGCAGGTGTCGAGGAGGACGAGCCGGATCCCGGCATCAAGCGCCGCCTGGGCGAGGGCGCGCTCCATCGCGTGCGGCTCAGCGTAGGGTGCGCCGCCGGGGGCGTGGTGGACGTAGTGGAACTCGCCGACGGCCGTGTAACCGGCGGTGACCATCTCCGCGTAGATGGCGCGGGCGGCCCGGTAGTAGTTCTCCGGGTCGAGCTGGCCGGCCACCCGGTACATCACCTCGCGCCACGTCCAGAACGTCCCTCCGTCACCGTGGGTGCGGCCGCGCAGCAGCCGGTGGAAGGCATGCGAGTGGGCGTTGACGGCGCCTGGGATCGCGAACCCTGCCAGCCGGTCCCCCGCCTCGGGAGCGGCAGGGTCTGCCCCCTCCTCGATCGCGGTGATGATGCCGTCATCGTCGATGCTGACGCGCACGTCACGGGCGTACCGGCCCGGGGCCAACCAGGCGGTCTCGAAGTGCAGCGAGCCGGTCATGATGCCGTTCCGTTGTCGAGGCCGTGGGTGAGTTCGGCGGCGAGCACATCGGCCAGCGCCTTCGCGCCGGCACGGGCATCGTCGTCTTCACAGGCTTCCTCCGGGGCGTGGGAGACGCCGGTGGGGTTGCGCACGAACAGCATCGCCGAGGGCACATGTGCGGCGAGGATCCCGGCGTCGTGCCCGGCGCCGGTCGCCAGCAGGGGCGCCTCGGGCAGGACGGCGCGCAGCCGGTCGTTCAGTTCGCGATGGAAGTGCGTCGTCGGTGAGTAGGATTCTCGGCTGACATCGAGGCCGACCTCGACGCCGTTCTCCCGCGCACCGGTACCGGCGGCTTCTGCGGCGCGCTCCTTGCCGCGAGTGGTGATCGCCTCGAGGACCTCTGCGACGACGTCATCGGAATCGTGGCGGATGTCGAGCCAGAAGTCCATCGCCGAGGCGATGACGTTCGTGCCGCCAGGGTGGATCGAAGTGCGTCCGACGGTAGCGACGGCCTCATCGAAGCCGTCGGCCAACGCCGGGATGTCGCCGATGAGGCGGCTGGCGGCAGCAACCGGGTCGGCGCGGTGGGCCATCGGAGTGGTGCCGGCGTGGTTGCCCTGGCCGGTGAAGCGGAAGTGCCAGCGGCCGTGGCCGACGATCGAAGAGCCGATCGCCACCGGCTGGTCGGTGTTGATGAGCCCGACGCCCTGTTCGACGTGGAGTTCGATGAACGACCCGATCTGGTTGACCCGGTCCCGGTCAGCACCCATCCGGGCAGGGTCGAGGTCATAGCGGGTGACGACATCGGCGAGTGTGTCGCCGTTCTGGTCGGTGAGCGCCAGGGCGTCCGCGGCGGCGACCGCACCGGTCAGCAGCCGCGAGCCCAGGCAGGCGAGCCCGAACCGGGAGCCCTCCTCCTCGGGGAACACGGCGAGCGCGAACGGCCGAGTGGGCCGATCGAAGGTGCCGCGGGCTTTGAGTTCGTCGTAGGCGGCCAGCGCCGAGGCGACACCGAGGGGGCCGTCGAACTGGCCGCCTCCGGGCACCGAGTCCAGATGCGAACCGGTGACGACGGCGTTCGCACCCGGAGCGGTCGCCCAGGCCCACACGATGCCGTTGGCGTCGATCTCGACGTCAAGGCCGCGGCGTTCGGCTTCGGCAACGAACCAGTCGCGCAGCTCCCGTTCGATCAGCGAGTAGCCCGGCCGCAGGTAGCCGGGCCCGCGCGGGTCGGTGCCGACTGTTTCGATCTGGCCCATGAGGCTGGTGACATCGGTCATGACTGTTCACTCCGTCCATTCAGCACGGTGCCATCCGTGTCGGTGAGCGTATGGGTGAGGCCAGCCACCGCCTCGGCGGCGGCCGTCACCTTCCCGGAGGACACGAGCTCGATCGCGTCGGCCAGCTCCGGTGAGAGGAACCGGTCGGGGCCGGGGCCGGGCACGGTCTGGCGCAGCAGGCTGATGACCGCGCCGGTGACGGCGGCCGGGTCGTGCTCGCGCAGGTCGGTGGCCCGGGCGGCTGCGTAGAGTTCGATGCCGAGCACGGAGGCGAAGTTCGTCACCGCGGTGCGCAGCTTCCGCGCAGCCGACCAGCCCATCGACACGTGGTCCTCCTGCATGGCAGACGAGGGGATCGAGTCGACGCTGGCAGGGGTTGCCAGACGCTTGAGGTCGGAGACGAGGGCGGCCTGCGTGTAGTGGGCGATCATTAGCCCGGAGTCGACGCCGGCGTCATCGGCGAGGAACGGCGGCAGGCCCTCGTTGCGGGCCACATCCATCATCCGGTCGGTGCGGCGTTCGGCGATGTTGGCGGCATCGGCGACGGCGATGGCGAGGAAGTCGAGCGCGTGAGCGAGCGGTGCGCCGTGGAAGTTTCCGTTGGAGGACACCGAGCCGTCAGGCAGCACGACCGGGTTGTCGATCGCTGCCCGGAGTTCGCGGGCGGCGACCTGGGCGGCGTAGGCGGCGGCGTCGCGGGCGGCACCGGTGACCTGCGGGGTGCAGCGCAGCGAGTAGGCGTCCTGGACGAGGTGGGTGGACTCGCGGTGGCTGGCGACGATCGGCGATCCGTCGAGGGCTTTGAGCATGTTCGCTGCCGAAGCGGCTTGGCCCGGGTGCGGGCGCAGCGGCTCGTGCAGATCGGGCATGAACACCCGATCGGTGCCCAGCTGCGCCTCCACGCTCATCGCCGCGGTGAGATCTGCGGTGGTGAGCAGGTTCTCGATGTCGTGAAGGGCCAGGATGAGCATGCCGAGCATGCCGTCGGTGCCGTTGACGAGCGCCAGTCCCTCCTTCTCGGCCAGTTCGAGCGGTTCGATGCCGGCTGCAGCGAGGGCGTCGGCGGCCGAGGCGGTGGTGCCGTCGGGTGCGTGGACCTCGCCTTCGCCCATCGCGACGAGTGCGCAGGCCGACAGCGGTGCGAGGTCGCCGGAGCAGCCGAGTGAGCCGTATTCGTAGACGACCGGGGTGATGCCGGCGTTGAGGATCGCAACATAGGTGTTGAGCGTCTCCAGGCGCACACCGGTGCGGCCGGTGGCCAGCGTGCGGGCGCGCAGCAGCATGAGCGCCCGGACGACTTCGCGCTCGACCGGGGTGCCGACGCCGGCGGCATGCGAGCGGATGAGGGACTTCTGCAGCTGGGCGCGCAGATCATGGGCGATGTGCCGCTGGGCGAGCGCGCCGAACCCGGTGGAGACGCCGTAGACCGGGCGGGGCGCCTCGGCCAGGGCCTCGACTGCGGAGCGGTTGGCGGCCACATTCTCAGCCACCGCCTCGGGCACGGTGACCTGCGCGTCGTGGCGGGCGACGGCGAGAACGTCGGCGAAGGTCAGCGCATCAGGATCGAGGGCGACGGTGGGGGTGTCAGCGGTCATGTGGGTGCCTTTCAGGATGGGTTGACGGCGATCGGGCGGCCGGCGCGGTGGACCTCACGGATGAGGTTGACGCCGGGCCGATAAGCCAGGTGCCGGTAGCTGGGTGCGGTGAGGATGGAGAAGTCGGCGCGGGCGCCGGGGCGGAGCCGGCCGATGTCGCTGCGTTCGAGTGCCGCGGCACCGCCGGCGGTGGCCGACCAGATCGCCTGTTCGACAGTGAAGTGCATATCGCGCACGGCCAGGGCGATGCAGAACGGGATCGAGCTGGTGAAGCACGAGCCGGGGTTGCAGTCACTGGCGATCGCGACGGTGACGCCGGCGGCGTGGAAGCGGCGGGCATCGGGGTAGGGCTGGCGGGTGGAGAATTCGACACCGGGCAGCAGGGTAGCCACTGTGCCGGCCTCGGCGAGGGCTGCGAGGTCCGCGTCCGAAGCGAAGGTCGCATGGTCGGCAGACGCGCAGCCGTGCGCTGCGGCCAGCTGCAGGGCGCCGCCGGCGGTGAGCTGGTTGGCGTGCAGGCGCGGACGCATGCCGTGGGCGACGCCGGCATTGAGGATGCGGGCGGTCTGGTCTTCGGTGAAGGCGCCCTCTTCGCAGAACACGTCGATCCACTTGGCCTTGCCGGCGGCGGCCGGGATGATCTCGTCGATGACGAGGTCGACGTAGCGCTCGGGATTGTCTTTGTGCTCCGGCGGGACGACGTGGGCGGCGATGAGGGTGGATTCATCGGTGTGGCGGTTGATGATCTCCAGCTGGCGGATCTCGTCCGCCAGCGTGAGGCCGTAGCCGGTCTTGATCTCGAACGTCGTGGTGCCGGAGTGCTCGGCCTGGCGCATGAGCGTCGTGAGGTTGTCTTCGAGTTCGGCGTCGCTGGCTGCGCGGGTGGCGGCCACGGTGGTGGCGATGCCGCCGGCGGAGTACTTCTGACCGGCCATCCGAGCGGCGAACTCGGCGGAGCGGTCGCCGGCGAAGATGAGGTGGTTGTGGCTGTCGACGAAACCGGGGATGACCGCGCCGCCGGCTGCGGAGATCGTGGTGGCGCCGGCGGGGGCCTCGTCAGCTGGGCCGACCCAGCGGACGATGTCGCCGTCGATGAGCATCGCAGCGTCGGTGATGATGCCAAGACGTTCATAGCCGTCCGGCGCCGAGGCGGGGGCCGGGCCGGCAGCGGCGGCTGACGGGTCGTTGGTCACGAGCTCCGAAATGTCGGTCACGAGAATGGTGCCCATGGTTTCCCTTCTGCACTGGCCGGCGGCGTCATCACCCCCAGCCATTCGGCGTCCAGCCGCGTGGATGGCGTGCACACGGCAGTCGTCTTCAGGGTGCCATCCTGAGCGGCGTGAAGGCACCGGTCTCATGCCATTATCGTCTGAAATGCCGGACTCGGGAACCTCGTGTCATGGGTCTACGTGGACCCAACACCCGTGAATCGCCACATCGCCGACCACCAGGGCCAGCAGACGAATCTGGATGTAAACTGAAAGCTGACTGAGTAGAAACTGTGCAATGCGCAGCCGAGAGAATCGAGCATCAGATGTCGTATCAGCCCGGTGACGGCGAGACCGACCGCTTCCCACAGCAGCCGCCTCACGACCCGTCGTCCGCCTATCATCCTCTGGCCGATGCACACAGCAGCCAGCCCGGTTACAGCCCCGCACCTCAGTATGGTTCGCAGCCGCAACCGGCATACGGAACCTCCTCCTCACACCCGGGCGCGCACGCTCCGGGCTACGGTGCGCATCCGGGGCACCCTGCAGGCGACTCGGATAAGAGCTTCCTCGTCACCTGGTTACTGGCATACTTCCTCGGCTCTTTCGGCGCCGATCGCTTCTACCTCGGCAAGATCGGCACGGCGATCGCCAAGCTGCTGACCGCCGGCGGACTGGGCATCTGGGCGCTCGTCGACCTCATCATGGTCCTCGTCGGCGCCACTCGCGACAAGCAGGGCCGCCCGCTGGCCGGTTACCAGCAGCACAAGAAGACCGCGTGGATCGTCACCGCCATCCTCGTCGCACTCGGATTCGTCATCGGCATCATCATAGGAGTCGCCGGCCTTTTCGGTGCGCAGAGCGCTTCAACCGTGCGACCGGCTGACGAGCCGGCATCGCAGTCTGCACCAGAGGATCCCGCCGACTCAGCGCAGGAAGAAGAGCCGCCTGCAGCCGAGGAGGCCGACGCCGAGGAGGAATCGGCTGCTGAAACCGAAGACGCCGACAGCTCCGGCACCGACTTCGCTTCCTGGGCCGACGGAGCCTTCGGCACGTTCGACCCGGTAACCGAAACCGGCAGCGGTGACACGGTCATCGACATGCCCGCCGGCGTCTCCGGCGTGCTCATCACCGCGAAGTACAGCGGCGATGGCAATTTCATCATCCAGGGCCTCGACGAGTCGAATGCGAGCAGCGGAGCGCTGCCGGTCAATACGATCGGCGCCTATGAGGGGACGACTTTCGTCAGCGCAGACGGCTGGGACGCCACATCGAAGCTGCAGGTCACTGCAACCGGCACTTTTGAGATCACGCTGTCACCGGTGTCCACGGCGGCCGCATTCTCCGAATCAGGCTCGGGGGACACGGTGATGCAGTACACCGAGGGCGCGGCAACCGTCAGCTTCACCCATGACGGAGACGGCAACTTCGTGGTGCACGAGAATTCGGGCTCCGACTTCGGTCCCGACCTGCTCATCAACGAGATCGGCAGCTACGACGGCTCGATTCCCCTGAGGTCAGGCCCGTCGATTCTCATCGTGCAAGCCGACGGCAGCTGGACAGCGTCAGCAAGCTGAGAGACTGTTCGCACACCCGAAGGCCGAGGGGCCCAGCTCAGATGAGCTGGGCCCCTCGATCCATCCGCAGCGCATATGCTGATCCAGATCCGCCCGCTGGGCTGCATCATCCGCGAAACCCAGAGCATACGACGCTGACCTTCGTGCACAAGCCCCAGACGATCAAGGGCGACCCGCAGCAGTTCCGCTTCCGCGGCTTCACGGCCCAAAAGACGGCTCTCGCCGACTTCACCACCACATCGCTGCCGACTTCGTGGGAATTCCTACCCGAAGGTGAGGGCGATGACGACTCCGGTGCCCGGCAGCCCCGCACCCAGCATAGGCTGGGACGATGACCCGCACAGCGCCGCGCCGGCACCGGTTCGTCTCACAGTGGCAGATCCCAGCTGAGACGCACCGGTGCTGGCAGGCGCTGTGTGCCGTTGACGGCTGGCCGGCATGGTGGCCCGGCGTGCGAGAGGCGCATTTGTTCGCTGCGACCGGCACGGCTGCCCCGAACACCCGCGCCCGGGTGGTCGTCGGCAGCCCGCTGGGCTTCCGCCTCGATCTCCTGCTCAGACTCACGTCTGCCACCGCCCCGCATACCGCGAAGCTGGCGGTCAGCGGTGACCTGACCGGGACCGGGACATGGCGTGCCGCGCCCGATGGGTCGGGCACCCAGATGACGTTCGAGTGGTTGGTGTGCTCCCGCCGAATCGCGGTCAACGCCTGCAGCCCGCTCGCCGGCTGGGCGCACCGGCATGTCATGGCCGCAGGCGAGCGCGGCCTGGATGCCCACTTGTCCCCAGGCCCACCGTCGGGCGGGTGCTGATGCGTCGACTCCCCGTCATCCTCATCCTCACGGTCGCACTCGGCACGGCCGGGTGGCTGGCCGCCTCAGCGGTGCCGGTCATCCTGGCTGCCGGCACCGGGATCCTCGGTGCGTGGCCGTTGCTCGCGCCACGTGAGCCGGCCGCCGCCTCGGAAACGGGCAGCGGCTGGCACTGGGCCGACTGCGTCACCAGCCTCCGGTTGGGGATGCTGCTTGTCGTCATCGCCGCGATCGCCGTGCACCCGGGCCCGGGCTTCGGGTGGCTGGCGGTCGCGATCGCGATCCCGATGCTCGCCCTCGACCTCGTCGACGGGCTCATCGCCCGGGCGACCGTCACGACTGCCGCCGGCGCCCGCTTCGATGAGCAGGTCGACGCGACCGTCGTGCTTGTGCTCTCCGCAGCGCTCGTGCCGCTCTACGGCACCTGGTGCCTCATCAGCGGGCTGGCGCACTTCGCGTTCCGGGCCGGAGCCGCGATCCGGCCGGCCTGGAGAGCCGAGCTGCCGCCGTCGTGGCGGCGCAAAACGGTGGCCGCCTTCCAGGGCCCGCTGCTGCTGGCCGCTGGCTCCCCGCCGGGCTTGGCGGTGCCGGCTTTCGGGTGGGTGTGCACGATCGCAGCGGTGGCAAGCCTCCTCGTCTCCTTCGCCCTCGACATCCGCATCCTCGAACGCGGCCGTGCCGCCGAGGTCAACCAGGCCTAGACTGTCATCCATGGCCATCTCCGAATCCGGCACCGCGCTTCACCAGCGGGCACGCACGATGCTGCCCACCGATCACGGCGTCTTCACCACTTACGCCTTCGACGCCGCCGGCACCACGCATGTCGCGATGGTCGCCGGTGACCCGTCTGCTGCGACCGCCCCGCTCGTGCGGATGCACAGCGAGTGCCTCACCGGCGATGCGCTGGGCTCGCATCGCTGCGACTGCGGCGACCAGCTGCAGGCGGCACTGGCCGCGATCGCCGATGCCGGCTGCGGTGTGCTGCTCTACCTGCGCGGACATGAGGGCCGCGGCATCGGGCTCGGCCCGAAGCTGGAGGCCTATGAGCTGCAGGATGCCGGGCTCGACACCGTCGATGCCAACCGGCGCCTCGGCCTGCCTGATGACGCTCGCGACTACACCGCCGCCGCCCAGATGCTCGAGGCCCTCGGCATCACCCGGGTGCGGCTGCTGTCGAGCAATCCGACGAAGGCCGCCGCGCTCGAAGCGCTCGGCATCGAGGTGATCGAGCGGCGGATGCTCCCGGTCGCCGACCGGCCGGAGAACGCAGGCTACCTCGACAC
>NZ_JALXPM010000060.1:0-14409 GCF_025147615.1 Brevibacterium luteolum
CATTAGGAGGGAATAACGATCTCCCGTCTGATCAAAAGACCGAAGGAACATAGGCCCGGATCCACATGACCGACAACCTGGACGACCTCGTGTCGTCGAGCATATTCACCCTCAGAATGGCATCACATCCGATCCGCAGGACGATGACGGAGGACGAGGCCCTCGCCGGAACCGAACGCACCGACCTGGTCGAGTACCTCCGCTGGGCCTACCGCGACACCGCCTTCTCCGTAGCTGTCGCGCATGCCGCGCCCACCCTTTGGGACACAGCGGTCTGCGTCATCAACGGAACGACGACTCCCAAACTCAGCAAGCTCCGCCGAGCAGCCGTCGCGACTGCAAAGTTCCTCAATCGCATGACGACCCGGCCGACTCCCTTCGGGCTATTCGCCGGCGTCGCACCCGGGCACTTCTCCGACTCCCCGACACCCCCACGGACAACACCGTCAACAGGCAAACGAGTCGCTCACGCCGACTTCAGATGGCTGATGCCACTTGTCCGCGAGCTAGAACAAGATCCCGATCTACTGGCCGAGACAAACGCCTACCGGTCGCCCTACCTGCGGACCAAAGGTGACCACGTAGTCCTGTACCGCGGCAGCACCAGCGGAGCCGAACAATCACGCCTGGCCATTCGACGCAACCCTGCGCTCACCTTCATCCTCGAGGAGTGCGGAACAGCCGGCGTGTCAGTCCAGACGCTGTGTACGAAAGGAGCTAGACAGCTTAACGTCGACGCGGGCGCGCTACTCCGCCTCGTGCAGAAGCTCGTTGGTCTTGACATGTTGTACACCGACCTGCGGCCAACCTTGACCGGGGACGATCCACTCGAGGAGGAAGTCGGCAGACTCGAACGCGTCGGAAAACAGCCCACCGCTCTGAAGACAGCCCTCAACGCAATCAGGACCCTTAGCAGTACAGGCACAGACCCCCTCTCACCCGAGACTCTCACGCGAACATACGAAGCTCTTGGGGCCATCGGAAAGAGCACGGACCGCGTGCACTTCACCCTCCGCACAGGTATGCACGTCCAGATGCCGGAAACCGTGAAACAGGACGCAACGAGTGCTATGCGCCTGATGCAGATCCTCTCGCCAAGAAGGCTTGGCATGCGCGGCCTTCGAAAGTACCACCTGGAATTCCTCGAGCGATACGGTATCGATCGCGTCGTGCCTATCACGACGCTTGTCGATCCTGACCGGGGGCTCGGAGTACCGCGGGGGTACTCGTGGCCAAAGCAGGATCTCGGCCCGAACTCGGATTTTGACGACGAAACAAACGAGCGCCGGGAAGGACGGCTTGCCCGCCTCTATGCTGAGACTCTTCGGCAGGACCTCCGGGAGGTCGTCCTCGGCGAGGACGACCTCGCAGAGCTCTCGTACTCCGACTTTGACCCCAACGACTGCCAGCTTGGCGCCGAACTATACTTTTCTATTTCCTCGCCCACGTGGGAGGCTGTCCAAGCAGGACACTATCGGCTCGTGCTCGGGCCGAACCCAGGTTCCCACTTCGCCCAGAGCACGGCCGGCCGCTTCCTCGGCGTCCTCCCCGAACTCGCAAACGACACAGCCTTCCAGCCGCTCGACAATGACGAAGAGTACAGCGCGGTTCTCTCATACTTCACCCGGTCAAGCGCAGCGACAAACCTGGTGAATGTCCCCCCATTCAATGAGCCAATCATCGACGGTGGCGTGCCACGGGAACCGACACGTACCTACGTGCCTCTCAGCCGTATCGGCGTGAAGGCGACGATGCGTGGGTTGTTCCCGGTGGATCTGAGCGACGGGCGGGCGATTAGGATTCGAACCCACAGCACGGTCTACCCGCCAGCACAGGCAACAAATGAAGTCCGGCTTCTCTCCGACATGATGCTGGAGTTCCAACGGCTATGGGAACCGTGGTCATGGGGCAAACTCGAGTTCGCGCCCTACACCCCGCGTGTCCGGTCGGGCCGTATCGTCCTAGCACCCGCGACATGGAACCTTAATGAACTCCGCCAGCGTGGCATTTCCACGGCCGCGAACCCTACCGACATCTTCGATGAGTGGAAGAGCCGTTGGGACGTCCCACAGTATGTTCTGGCCGTGAGCCGCGACATGCGGCTCGTTCTCGACACGAGCAACGCCGGCCACGTCGAGCTGCTACGACAAGAACTGCGGAAGGACAAGGACCTCGTCTTTCAAGAGCTCCCCGCTGGCGCCAAGACACCGCACGAGGCCTGGGGCTGGCTCAGTGAAGGTGAAAAAGCCTACGCGAGCGAACTCGTCGTCTCATTCGCCCGTCAGGACACCAAATTCGCCCCGGAACGTTTCAACGTCAAGGCAGCTCCGTCGCCATACGACCCTCCTCGCTACCTACCTGGGTCACCGTGGCAGTCATATCGACTCTACCTGCCGTCGGACGAGATGGGCCCGTTGCTTAGGGGCACGTTAGGAAGCATCCTAACCACGGTCGCCGAGAAAGACCCTGATAGCGCGCCCTTCTTTGTTAGGTACGCCGACGAACAGGGCCCCCACCTGCGCGTCCGACTGGCCATACGTGACCCAAGCAATACGTCCTTTACCGATACCCTCCAGCACCTGTGCGGCACAGGACAGATTCGTACCTATGTACACGACGAATATGTTCCCGAGGCGGAGCGGTACGGTGGCCCAGAACACCTGTCCGTGATGCACCGAGTCTTCTCGGAAGACTCGCTCGCAGTCCTTCGAGCTCTGCATCTTCCCGTCAACGATGCTTACAGCAATCTTGAAGAATTCGTGCTCGTGTCGTGGGCTGAAATGCTAGTTGCCTTCGGCGCGGGCCACCTTCCGAACACGGTCGCGACCCCGGACATGGCCAAACCTGACCCTATACACATGGGCCGCCTCTGGACAGAAACGATTGGCCTGGAGCCCAGCCGCGATAGAGCCTACTCTGGTGATCGCGAACGATGGACACGGTGCGTGCAAGCGCGCTTCTCAACGCATCGGGACAGTGCCGAATGGAAGACGATCGGCCTCGGACGAAATGCTCTATTCGGATCAGGTCGACTACATCGCATCAATCTGCAGAACAAGGAAGAATTCGCGTCCGCGGAGCGCGTTATCGGCAGTTACATGCATATGACATTCAACCGGGCCTTCGGCCCGGACCCGGACAGGGAACAATTCCTGCTAGGCATTCTCAGATCCGTATTCACGCGGCTGGACAACGAGCAGTCGGCGAGGAGGCGAGATGACACCCCCAGGTGACCCACGCGTAGAAGAGCGAGGACGACTCGCCTTCCTGGAACCGGACCGCGCCTCGCGAGCTCGTTCCCTCGGCATGGAGACCGCCCATCGCCTACTCGACCCGAAGCAGACCGAGTCGATAGTACGACAACCAGATAATGTCGACCCTATATACGGGGCTTCAATGTGGTCCGGTGGTTCTCTGAGCCACGGCCTTGCTGGAACGGCGGTGCTCTTCGCCACCCTCGAGAAGATTGAACCCTCGTTCCAGTCGGTCACACACAACCACCTCAGCGAAGCCGTGCACCAGCTCAGCTGGAACCCGAGGGCGGGCCTTATGGGAGGGGTGGCGGGTGTCCTTGCAGCCACACAGGAGGCTGCTGAAGGTGGGCAGAGATACGGCAACGTCCGAGCGAAATTGGCGAAGTGGCTCGCCGGTGCCCAACACAAGTTGGTCACCGAGTATGCTTCCTCGCTTCGTGATGGTGTCCACTGGAACGCGTATGACCTCATGAACGGCTTGTCAGGCACGCTGAGAGTGCTCCTCGACGAGACCAGCGCCGAGGCGGAGAATGCGACGAAAGAGACCGTCTCCTACTTCTGTTCGAGGATCCTGGCCCGGCCAACGTCGAGACTCCCCGGGTGGTGGGTGCCTGCTGACCTCCAACCGACCGCTGATGACGCGGAGTCCTACCCGCACGGTGACCTGAACCTCGGTCTGGCACACGGCGTGCCAGGCGTCCTGAGTGCTTTGGTCTCAGTCGGCGAGACTCAGGCACTAACGACCGAGATCGAGGACGCACTTACTTTCGCCACCGGTTGGGCGCTTCGATGGATTCAGACCGACGGCAACACGCAATACTGGCCTGCACGAATACCGGCCGAGTTCGAGAGC
This sequence comes from Brevibacterium luteolum, assembly GCF_025147615.1. Classification (NCBI taxonomy): domain Bacteria; kingdom Bacillati; phylum Actinomycetota; class Actinomycetes; order Micrococcales; family Brevibacteriaceae; genus Brevibacterium; species Brevibacterium luteolum. The sequence continues at coordinate 4,108 of NZ_JALXPM010000060.1, forward strand.
GATCCCGCAACGGCACCGCCCCTCTTCACCCGGGCCGCATGGTGCTACGGAACACCCGGAGTGGCCATCACGATGATTCGGGCAGGCCGTCTTCTGGGAAACACCGAGCTCATCGAAAAATCCACAGAGGCCTTGCTCAGTCACCTCGACCGACCGGAGGCCGAATGGCGGCTCGACGGGCCAACATTCTGCCATGGGTATGCCGGAGTGGTTCAGGTTCTCTACAGATGCTGGCGCATCACAGGAGATGACCGTCTCCGCACGCTGGCGAATCGCCTTGCCGAGACTCTATTGACAACGATGGCCGATCTCGAAGCACCGTTTGTGTTCCAGCATTGGGTGCCTGACAGCCCGGATGGATGGCGGTCAGCAACAAAGCACCGGCATCTGAACTGCGCGGGTCTTCTCGAAGGAGCGGCGGGAGTTGCCTGCACCCTGCTCGAGGTCAGTGGTTCCGAGGAGCCCGACTCGGCAGCCGACTGGGACAGGGTCCTTGGGCTCTCTTAACCCAAGCACTAGATGAGGAGGTTCTGTGCAATTGTCCGAAAGCGCCGATGACAGGTTTCCAAGCGTCCTCTTGGGATGCACCGGCGCGGTGCAGCTCCTGTCCATCGGCGACTATATTTCGTCCTTACGTGGGCTCCGCATCAACAGCCTGGGCGTTGTGGTGAGTCCAACCGCCGCCGAAATGACGTCGATAGCAACGCTTCGAGCAGTTGCAGACGAAGTCATCACCGATGTTTCGCCCACCCGTAATCACATTGCGCTGAGCCGAGACTACCAACAAATGATAGTCATTCCGGCCACCGCAAACTTCCTTGCCGGTGCGGCTCATGGATTCACGCGCAATTCCGTCGAACTGATGGTACTCGCCATGGCTCGGCCGGCAATTATCGTGCCTGCGATGAATCACATTATGTGGTCTAAACCCGCGACACAGCGAAGCGTGCAGCTCCTCGAGTCCGATGGTCACACAGTCATAGCCCCAACAGAGACGGATGCGGTCTACGAGGCGGCGTCGAAAACTTTCTGCCCGGGTCTGGCCGCTGCCACTCCACAGGAAGTTGCAGCGGCTGTACAGCTCGCGATACAGGATTAGGCACATGGGACTTAGCGAGAAATCGAAGCGGACAGACGAGAGCCTGGACACGGCCTTGACGTGGATCGGGGTCAACCTTGACAAGTTCAGCCTCGGGTTCTGGCGTCAAGACTCCGACCGAAATGCCTTTCCGTACGGCCCTTTGGTCGAGCTACTGCAAGTTCTCAGCGGCGTGCCCAACCACATCCTCTCTAAGTCAATCAACATGGAGAATGTCATTGCGTTTTCTCGACACGAATTCAATGATCTAGAACCAAAAGCCTCCCGAACTGCTTTCGCGCATGTCGGGCGGCTCGAGCTCGACCAACTCGCGCGTAAACATGGAGTTCCGGATCGAACCAAGGACGGCCAAGAGGACGACCCACAGATCGAAATGCCCGGGGCCTTCCTCGACGATCTCTACGCAACGGAAATGGTTGGAAATCCGGCCAGGGTCGGCGACTATGACGCAGCACTTATGCGTTCTGGACTCGGCCCCGGCATGGCTGGCAGAACGATCACGCGCGCAGACGCATATTTTCTTACTCACCTGGTGTTCTACGCTACGACATTCGGCAGACGGGCAAGCATACTCTCGGCCAAGAGCACAGCCTGGCTGAACCGCGCGCTCTCCGCAATTGCAGTCTCCGCTGATGGCCAATCAGATCTTGACCTTCTAGCGGAATGCGAGGCAAGCCTCACACTACTCGATCCAGGCAGGCCGTCAAATCAGACGCGCGAGCGTCTTGAAAAGACCGTCAATTCCCTCGGTTGTCTGCCAGCTAACGCTTCCGTAGCGAGCTCAGCCAATCGACTCTCGCGGGATGAGATTTTCCGCGGGTCGTACCACGCGACGCTCGCCTTCATTCTCATGGGTTCAGCGATCAGTCGGCCATAGGGGGTCGTGGCGGCCGCGTGACTGTCTGGCCGCGGTGGCCGTGAACCTCGGCGTGCTGCACGGCTACCAATGTGCATGAAGACAGACAAGCCATCCCTGTGGTGGGAGCCTGAGACGGCAAGGAAGGACAAGGGACCGGAACTTGGATCCAATCGTTCCAGACGCGGCGGACGATCATGTCCTACTGAGCAAGATCGCAGCGGGCGACGAGGGGGCCCTCGCCGAGCTCTACCGACGCTACGCATCGGCCGTACTGTCGTTCACGATCGCGCGGGCCTCCAGCCGCGAGATCGCAGAGGAGGTGAGTGCAGACGTCTGGGTTGGATGCTGGCGGTCAGCGTCGGCCTTCCGAGGCGACAGCAAGGTGTTGACGTGGTTGTTGGGGATAGCGAAGCGACAGATCTGGGCCCACACTCGCCGGAGGCCTCTGGCGATCGTGCCACTCGAGGACCACGGCGAAGGGCTAGTTGCAGCCGATGAAGACCCTGCCGTCGTGGTGAGCACGAACGAAGGAGAAGCAGCCCTTGTGCATGCTCTCGAGTCGCTTTCCCCGGAGCTCACCGAAGTCGTCACTCTGGCCTGGGTCCATGACCTTCCATACGACCAGGTCGCGGAAGCTGTTGGCATACCGATTGGAACCGTTAAGAGCCGCGTCTCCCGGGCGCGACGTCTATTAAGAGAGTCCCTCAGGAGAGACAATGCCTAGCCGTTACGAGGAGAACGAGGATCTCGCCTCGCTCCACAAAGCGCTAAGTCGGAGAGAAGCCCAGTTTGCTTCCGCGCCGTCCTTTGACACGATCCGGCGCCGCATCTCCACGACTGCGACCCTTGACTTTCATCCCAGCTTCACATTACGGCGAAGTTTGCTGCTCACGGTCGCTCTGATCGGCGCGCAGATTCGTATTGTGCCCTGGCTTATCCTTCCTGTGGCATTGGTGACGGGCGCGATGGCTACGCTTTCCGCGCGTTTCCTTGCGACTGCGCAGAACAGCTCCTTTGCGATGTCGGGGTTTTCCTCTCTGATGCTGTTCGGCGTCGCCATCACCCTGACGATGGCGATGTCAAGCTTCAGAGCCGACTCCGTAACTCTGGTAACGCCGCTCGGTCCGCGTGCAGTACTACTTGCGCGCGTCGTAATCGTCTTGGTAATCGACTGCGTCGCGGGGGTCGGAGCCACCGGAGCAGTTGCGGCATGGGGGTTCTCTGCGCCGTTCCTCGCCATCCTGTTGAGCTGGCTGCTGCCTCTAACCGCCGTCGCTGGTGTTGTCACCTTCACCACCATCTGGACATCGCCCTGGGCAGCCGCTGTCGTCGGATCGCTCCTGATCCCCTTGGTGGGTCCGCGGCCGGAGACGAACGCAGGTGTCTTCGGGCTTGGCTCGCTGTTGGGCGTGCTGCAGGAAACGGTGACACCACTAGGTGTGCTGGCGATCGGTGCTGCGGCCCTGGTAGCCGCTGTGCTATCGGCTCGTCCAGCGGTGTCATCTGGCCTAGTTCCTGCGTGAACTGCGCGTGAACCGAATTGCCATCTGCGGCTACTGACTCAGTGACAGGCCATCTAGGAAGACGAGGTAAGGCAGTGAGTTCTATCGTTCGAGCACAGGTCTCTAGATATGGCATGGGCCTGCTGGCTGTCCCACTGGTGGGTGGCTTGATCGGGGCGCTCGCGGGCTGGTTTGCCGCCTCCACGTGGCCTAGTGCTCAAGCCATGACACTGGTGACATGGCTTGAGCAGATCTTCGTCATCTGCGTCGGGGTCATCGCGGCAGTCGTCCTCACCGGGGACGAACTCGTCGAACTCCATGAAGCAAGCCCGACCTCATTCCGAACCGTGCAATCGATCCGTGCCGCTCTCACGGTTGTCTCCGGGGTCATCGGCGCCTTTGTCCTCTTCGTACCGCTGCACCTGATCGACGTCTGGCCCCGCGATCAGGGTTGGATCACTGTCCTTTCTCCGACCGGGGCGGTCATCGTTGTCGTTGCCGTTGCGGTCGCCGTCGCAGCATTTGCCCAAGCTGCATCCGCTACGACAATCGCGGTCGTCGCGACGTGGATCTTCCTGGCTTTGCTGTGGGATCCCTACGTGCTGGTTCTTGCTGTTCAGCGTGGAGTGCCCCTGCTCGCCGCCGTCGCGCTTATCGCCGTTGCCTGGCGTCGACTCGGCGACGCCGAACGCAATATCTCAAAGGTTGCCCAACCATGAACGTTCTCGCTCTACCTCTCGCCCATTCCAAGATCGCGCGACGCCAGAAGGCCCTATGGTTCGCCGTGTTGCCACTCACCGCATTCGCGGTCCTCCTTAGTGCTATCTCCCCGGCAGCACCGCATACAGGCGGGTCAGAAGACCTAGCCTTCACCGCAAAGATCATCGCGATCTTCACCGGCATCGCATATGCGGCTGCGTTCAGCGACTTCTTCACCGCTTCCGCGCGCCTGGGAATGCATGAGCTCGAAGCGTCAACGCCGGTACATGCCACTATTCTTCGCGCCGCACGTGTGGCCGGCGCGTTCACTGTAATATTCGCCCCATCCTTCGTGGTGCTACTGGCCATGGGTATTAGACAGGCAGTCGCAGGCCACGCTCTTTCTCCGATCATAGCCATCGCTGTGTCCTTGACGATTGTGGCCCCGGCGTCGCTCATCGCAATGACAATTTCGGGGTTGGCTGGTGCTGTCCTCCCCCGAGCAATCGGCCGTATCGCGGCTGTCATGATCTGGTTCTGGCTCGTGTTCTCCTCGCCGATGCTCCCAGTTCCGACCCTCAACGGCTCGTTCCTTGGAGTCATCGGAGACACGGTGGGCGCCGGCTATTTCGGTTCGGACCCCATCTACGCGCCCTCAGGCGCACTGGGCCTGGCCGCCACACCCTTGACGGCCACCGTCTCACTTCTTTGGCAGGTGGCGCTCATCGTCATTCTCCTGGCCGTTGGCTCTTGGATTACCGACCGCTCACGGCGACACTGAAAGGAAACAGTTCGTGTACATCTCCATTTCACACCTGACAAAGAACTTCCGGAAGAAGCCGCGGGCACTCGACAATGTCACGATTGACTTGCCCTCCGGGATGATCGGACTACTCGGATCTAATGGCGCCGGGAAAACTACTCTCATGAGGATTCTGTGCGGGATTATCCAACCAACACAAGGGAAAGTCTTCATCGATGGGCATGATCTCAGCAAGGGAGAATCCCGACGCGCTCTTAAGAGAAGCCTTGGATACCTTCCGCAGGACGTCGAGCCGTACCCGAACCTCACTCCCATAGAGTTTCTGGATTACGTAGGTGTCCTCAAAGGTGTCGAATCGTCGAGCGAACGCAAGCGACAGGCAGGCGAGCTGATCGAGGCCGTTGGACTAACAGAGGCTCGAAACCGTCGAATAGGCGGATTCTCCGGTGGAATGCGGCGGCGAGTCGGCATTGCGCAAGCTCTCGTGGGAAATCCACACTTGCTGATCGTCGACGAGCCGACCGCGGGACTCGATCCCGAGGAACGGATGCGTTTCCGAACACTTCTCGCGACCCTGGGCTCAAATCGGACCGTCATTCTCTCGACTCACATTCTGGACGACGTGGCTCAAACATGCCCTTACGTCTTCGTTCTCGGGCACGGACGCAAGAAGTACGACGGGCCCACAGAAGGGCTGATTAACGCCGCACGGGGTCGCACATGGCTGACCGAGCCGCTGAGCACACCGCCGACGGGGAGCATCAGCATCGTCAACGCGAACACAACACTCGCAGGCACGGAATACCGAATCATCGCCGACGCACCTCCCGCCAAAGCCAAACCAGTCGAGCCAAGCCTTGAAGACGGATACATGGCACTTACCACTAAGGAGAAGGAACAGTGAACAAGTCCCGCATGCGCACCGGAGTCCTCGTGAGCGGCGCAGCTATTCTAATATCCGCACTCACCGGGTGTGGGATCTTCCATCCGGAAGACTATCCCACGGATGGCCCCACAAGAACTGCAACGACCAACCCGGCAGAAGTTACCTCATCCGAATTCGGTCACTCATGGAACCTCACGGTCGACCACGGAACGGTTGCCTGTGAGCAATCGGGCAACGGAGACCCCGCGCTGACCTTCACCGATCCAGACGGAACGACCTATGCTCTCAACGCCGTAGAAGCGAACAGCGACCTCCCCGACATCAGCGAGATCTCGGACGGCTCCGTGGGCACCCTACGCACATTTGCTTTCACAGTCTGCGATGTCTGATCGACCGAAAGGAGATTCCTTGAATTCGCACCCCTTAACTCAGGCCGAACCTCAGTCACTCGCGATCCGTTGCGACGGTCTCCGTGTCAACCGTGGAAGTGTCACCGTTCTCGACGGTCTTGACCTTTCAGTGGCGACGGGAAAAGTTCATGCGTTGCTGGGTCGCAACGGCGCCGGAAAGTCGACCACCTTCCGGGTTCTGCTCGGCCTCATAGACGCGAGCGAAGGGAAGGTGAACGTCCTGGGACATTCACCGTCAAAGCGACATGATCGTTCGTTCCTCGCGCGCGTTGGAGCCAGTATTGATGGGCCGGCTCTTTATGGCCACCTCAGTGCCTTTGACAACCTGCTGGTTCACGGTCGCCTCACTGGTATGGGCCGTGCGCGTATCGAGGACGTTCTCGAAGTAGTGGGTCTCAGTGGCACTGGGAAAAAGCGTTCTCGATACTTCTCGACCGGGATGAAAGCCCGATTGGCACTGGGCATCGCCATCCTCACCGAACCCGAGTTGCTGATCCTTGACGAACCGCAGAATGGTCTCGACCCTCAAGGCATTGTCGAGCTGCGATCCCTGCTGAGGTCGTACGCCGCCTCAGGCCGCACCGTCTTGGTGAGCTCACACCAACTCGGTGAAGTCGTCCAACTTGCCGATGACATCTCGGTGCTTGCAGACGGAAAATGCCGCTACGAAGGACCGCTTGAGCAGTTCGCGAAACCTGGCCAGCTGGAACAACGTTTCCTGGAGCTGACGATGCCATCGCCGGCTGTGCACGTGGAGAACAGGCAATGATCGGATTCCTCCCCACCTTACGAGCCGAACTGGTACGCACCCGCGGATCGTCGGCCGCTGTCCTACCCCTTCTCGGCATTGTCATTGCTGGCATTAGCGCAGCAGGCGTCTACATCACGCCTCAAAGCCAGGAACAAGCGGCCCTACTCTGGCAGACGTTGTACGTGACCGGCATGGCCGCTGGGGTACTCGCCCTGTTTGCAGGCCTCACGACAGGTCGAGAAGCTGCCGCACGCGAAGGCGGCACACAGTGGCGACCGGTGAATCCCCGGCTAGTGGTCGTTGCCCGTTTCGCTGTACTGGCCGGGCTCTCGGCAGGATTCCATGTTCTCGCTTTTTGGGCGGTCATCCCGCCAGCGCTCTTGGCCGGAGCGCCTCTCAATCTGGGTGGGGTGCTCACGGCAGGCATAGCGTGCTGGATCGCGACCCTGGGCCCCCTCGGCGTCGCGTACGTTGCGGCTGAACGCTGGGGAACAGTCCCGGTATTCCTGCTGGCATGGGTATGGCAGGCTATTGGCGTCCTCGCAGCCGAGTGGCCTTCGTGGATCGCACTGCCCCCGACATGGGCGGTCCGGGCCATGCTCCCGCTCCTCGGTGCGCACCAAAATGGTGAACCCCTGAGTCCGGACGATCCTCTCTTACACGAATCACCTGCACTGGCCCTATGCCTATCTGTCGGACTCATGCTTGTCGCGCTCACGACGAGGTTGACGCTCAAAGTGCCCCCGCGGCTTGAAAATCGCACCGTATCAGGGCCTATCGGCTACAGGTCCACTCGCAACGGGACGCTCATGGCTATCAACTTGACCATGCGTGGAAGGCCAGTGATACCACTGTGTCTGGCTGCCGTCGTAACGAGCGCCGGGATAGCCGTCGTCTACCCGTCCAGCTATCTGCTGGGATTCCACACTTATGCCCTCCTCCCGTTAGGAGCGTGCGTGGTTGCTGTCCTGCTCTGGCAGACCCTTGTTCCCGGCTGGCGACTCGCCGTTCTTCACGGCACCAACCTGCCAAGAGCCGTTCAGAGCTGGCTGCTCGGCTGCGTGACTGCGGTGACACTCGTGGTCACTATTCTGACCTGCCTCAACACAGCCCTACACGGAGACACTGCCGAGATCCCAACCGTCGTACGCACAGGTGTCTTGTGGCTCCTTCTCGGAGCCGCGGGTTCGCTGGGCGCCTTGTGGATCACAGTCCGGTACGGGATGGCATGGGCGCTCGGCGCGACAGCTGTTCTGGTGATTGTTGGCGCGACATTTGGAGGCGACGTTCTCGCGGACACATGGATGTGGATCCTCGGGCCGACGGCGTGGCCGCTGAGCGCCGATTCACCGTCACGGTTCTTCCTTGCAGGGAGCATCGGCATCATAGCCGCTCTCGCCGGTTGGTTTGCCAGCACTCGGGCTATGCATACTGCTACGTCCCGTGACGTCTAACAACGGCATGGAGTCGACCAAATTGCCTACCACAGCCAATTCAAAACAACCTATTTAAGACAATGTAAACACAAATGGGAAACCGGACGAAAAGAGCCGATCATGACCAAGTCACACATCGCGCGATGCTCCGAGGCAGTGCGCACTCCGCGAGACAAATGCGAGTGCTCATGCGCGGGCAAATACCACGGAGGTCCACACACCTTCCGTGCGCGAGCGTTCATCCAGCCGGAGGACGACAGGAAAAGGTACTCGCGTAACGTCGTAGTTCTCGACGCACGCAAAAAAGCACGAAACGCGCCCGCCGCCGAGTTCACGGCGCGATGCACCGATTTCCTTGCCACGGAGGCAATCGACGCCTTGATTCACTTGGACGATGTTCCGCGAGAGAAGCAAACAGACGAAGCCATCCAACGCATGGTGGCTCCTTTCGTAAGTGCGATCATGGACGCGGCGTTGAGCGAATCGGAATCTAAAGCCCTAGTTAGGACGGTGCAGGCAGAGCATCTACTATGCACCGTCTGCGCCACTCTCCTGGAAATCAGAGGAGAAATACGTGCAGTAGGTAAGAATACTGCCCGTCGGATCGTTGACGCCGTCTTCGACCTTCTCGAACAGAGAGCCACGACACAAGCTCAAGGGAATGACGGCCGCAGCATGGAGCCAGACGCCCGGCCCACTGATGACGAAGTTGAGCAAGCTGTTCCCGTTGGCCTCACCGCTGGCGATCAGGCGGCTGCGGGCGAGATCGCTCTAAAAGCAGCGCATGCACTGACTCTGTCCGAACGTGTGGTCCTCCAGCCGGCGGCAAAGGCAGCTCTTCGATTGGCACTCGAGCGAACCATCACTGCCTTGCTCGATCTCGTGCTAGACCCAGCGTCAGACAAGACCCTGCAACTACTGGGCCTCATTTTCTGCCCAGATATCAACGCACATCCCGAAGTGGTGAAATACTGTGCGTTGCCTATCGGCAGGGAGCTCCTAACCGCCGCGCTTGTGGACTGGATCGGTCAGGGCCTTCCTCAGGCCACCTCATTGCTGGCAGGAAGGCGGAAGCGATGAACACCCCGAGACAGACGACCATGGAACTACGAGGTTTGCGCAGCCTCCACCGGGACATGCGAAAGCAAGGCCAATATAGAGCATCCTTCGGCTTCCGTAGTAACAACGCGCGGGTCGAAGTTGTGTTCATCACCGACGAGCGCCCCTATGTGCTGCTCATCGCCGCGCACGGGGAAACACTCCACTCATTCGAACTTCCCGTATTTAACGGCTATCGCGTACCGACGTACCTCGGTGAGAACTATAAGCCTCTCCTGGATGCCCTCGGAATAACGCCCAACCCTGAGAACCCCTTCTCCACACGAGGGTTCCTCGATGACCTCAACTCCCAGATCCCCGCAAACTGGGCGCGCCGAGAGATACCAACTGAACTCCTGGCCAAACGAAGGTCAGCCGCGAGCATTGAGGAATCCGACAAAATCTTCTTCCTGAGATGGCAACCCAACACCGGAAGCAAGCAAGTATCACAGGCCAACCTCGAGAAGACACGTCTGCTCATCGGCTCGAAGACCGCTGAACGATGCGCGAAAAGTAACATCAGCAGTTGCTGGACTTCCAGTCCGACAGAGAGGAATCCGGTCACCGATCCGCCGATGTAATTCTCTGCTGCGGATTCAGTCTAGTTCGTCTACCGATGACGCAGAATACCGGCTCATCGTAATTGAGAGTGTAGAACTGGTCTGAAGCCGCCGGACTCGAGCAGACATCTCGCGATGTAGTGCGTGAGGTTGCCGAACCCCCAGCGCTGAGCCCCGTAGATGTTCGAGCCTGCCGTTGATCGCTTCAGTTGGCCCGTTCGACGTTCCCGGTCGGGTGA
>NZ_JALXPM010000061.1:0-13442 GCF_025147615.1 Brevibacterium luteolum
TTCAGATCAGGTGCTGAGTCCACTGTCTGATGCGATTCGTCTGAAGAACCGAATCAGATGTCGGCGACCTTGCGTCCCTTGTATTCAAGGAACAGCGGGGTGCCGGCGGAGTCCTCAACCACCTTGGCCTGGTGCGGGCGCGAGTACACAACGCGACCGTTCTCCACAGTCTTGACCAAGGTCGGAACCTTGGCCTTCCACTGCGAACGACGGTGGCGGGTATTGCTGCGCGACATCTTTCGCTTGGGAACAGCCACGTCTAGCTCTCTTTCTCTTCTAACAGTCGTTTCAGTTCTGACCAGCGTGGGTCATCTTCCGGTGCCTCTTCGACGATGTCCTCGCCGACGGTGTACCGGAACTCGTCCGCATCCTCCCCATCCTTGAGAGGACGGAACGGCAAAGCCATGACGAGTGCGTCTCGGATCGCCGGTTCGAGGTCGATCCGATCGCGATCAACCGGATATGTCTCCTCGTCGCCCTCTTCGACCTCGTACGCGAAGAGTTCGGACAGCTCCACGTTCAGCGGAACCTCCAGGTCCTCCAGCGTGCGGGCGTCCTGTCCCTGGGCTGTGGCCGTGACAGTGCCGGAGACGAAGATCCCCTCCACCACGGAGTCGAGCTGCAGGTCCAGGTGAAGCGGCGAACCGGTTGGCACTCCGATCATCTCGATCCGCAGATCCGCCGGAGCCGCGACATCACGTTCCAGTCGAGTCCATTCGCCTGGCCTGTCTGCCAGGCCGAGCGAGCGAAGGTCGACGATGAGGTCAGATCTACTGCTCATGTGTCTTCACCTCCGGTTTGGACGCTGTCCGTGATGTCGGCACGCAACGGATCACACGCAAGGAAACAGTCTAATGGCTTCGCCCAGTGATTGCCACTTGAGGTGATGTGCACCTCACCGGGCATCAGCGAGCAGCAGGCAGGGCCAGCTGGCAGCCAGCGGTCAGTCGGCCCGGCGCTTGACATCCATCGCTTCGAGCACCGCAGCCGGCACGAGCCCCGAGACGTCTCCGCCGAGTGCGTGGACTTCGCGGATGAGAGAGGAGGAGACGTGCTCGAAACGCGGGTCGCCGGGCACGAAGATCGTCTCCAGTTCGGTCAGGTGCCGGTTCATCAGGGCCATCGGCAGCTCATAAGCGAAGTCGGTGCCTGAACGCAGCCCCTTGACGACGGCTGAAGCGCCGATCTGCGCGCAGTAGTCCACGAGCAGTCCGCCGGGCACGTCGTCGACGACGATGTTCGCGGCCTGCTCGGTGCGCGGATCGGCGGTCAGGGCAGCCTCGATGAGCTCGATGCGCTGAACGACCGGATAATGACCGGTCTTGGCCGGGTTGTGCACCACAGCGATGACAACCTCGTCGAACAGCGCGGCGGCCCTGGCGGCGATGTCGATGTGTCCGACGGTGACCGGGTCATAGGAGCCGGGGCAGACGACCTTCATACGCATCCGTTCCATCAGGGACTGGTGACGCTCTCAGACTAGCGCAGGACGCCTCGGCGGCGGCCGGGGCATGTAACGATGTCTTAACGCTGACGGAAATGCCGTAGACGCGCAGACGCGGCTCGATACTGTTGTTTAACAGTGACCTGGGCCATACCGGCTCGGCCGACACTTCTTGCCTGGTCGTCGCCTGCTGTACGCACGAAACGGAGTATCTATGCGCAACCACAGAATCACCCGCCCCCTGGCAGCCCTTGCCGCCATTGCCTCGCTCGGACTCGTCGCCGCCTGCGGCGGAGGCGGTTCAGATGCGGGCAGCACGCTGGAGAAGGCCCAGGAGGACAAGAAGATCACCGTCGGCTTCGCCGGTGAGGCCCCCTACAGTTTCGAAGCCGACGGCGAACTGACCGGTGCCACTGTCGCGCTGCACCGTGAGATCTTCGAAGAGCTCGGCATCGAGGAGGTCGACGGTGTGCTCACTGAGTTCGGCGGCCTCATCCCGGGCCTCAACGCCGACCGCTTCGACGTCGTCTCCGCGGGCATGTCGATCCTGCCCGACCGCTGCGAGCAGGCGGCGTTCTCCAATCCGGAATTCATGTACACAACCGCGCTCATGGTTGAAGAGGGAAATCCACACAACCTCAAGACGCTCGACGATGTTTCAGCCAACGGCGATGTCACGCTCGCCACAATGACCGGTGCGATCGAATCGGACTACGCCGCCGATCTCGGCATTGAAGGTTCGACTGAGGTGGGCACTCCGCAGGACGGGATGGACATGGTGACCTCCGGCAGGGCGGATGTCTTCGCACTCACCGGCATCTCGCTCAACTGGATGGCGGACAACAACCCGGATGCCGGTGTCGAGGTGACCGAGTCGTTCGTGCAGGAGATCGACGGCGTGCCGCAGATCGGTGCCGGCGGCACCGTCTTCCGCACCGATGACGAAGAGCTGCTCAAGGCCTACAACGAGAAGCTCGACGAGATCGTCGGCGACGAGCAGCGCTACCTCGACATCGTCGGTGAGTTCGGCTTCACCGCCGAGGAGCGCCCTGACGGGTCCATCACCACCGAGCAGCTGTGCTCGGGTGACCTGCCCAGCTGATCACGTCCGCTGTCATCGGCAGGGCGGCCCGCACCTCGGGAGCGGGCCGCTCGCCGGTGACGACGCGTCTTCTGCACCTCCGACCCGAATCCCAGGCACGCACATGACAGACACGCGCTCATGACAGACAACCTCTCGACGCTCTTCAGCTATGCACCCCAGCTGTGGGACGGCCTGAAGATCACCCTCCTACTCACTGCCGGCGGCGCAGCCGGTGCGCTGCTCATCGCCTTAGTGCTCGGACTGGCGATGGCCAGCCCGTACCGCTGGCTCGGCATCCCGGCACGCATCATTGTCGAGTTCTTCCGAGGCACGTCCCTGCTCGTGCAGCTGTTCTGGCTCTTCTACGTGCTGCCGCTGCTGGGTGTGAATCTCGATCCGCTCAGCTGCGGCATCTTCGCCCTGGCACTCAACTACGGGGCCTACTCCGCCGAGGTAGTGCGCTCGTCGATCGCGCACGTCGACCGCGGCCAGTGGGAGGCGGCGATGGCGCTGAGCCTGTCGCCGGTGCGGATGCTGCGGCGCATCATCTTCCCGCAGGCCTGGCTGCTCATGATCCCGTCGCTGGCGACGCTGCTCATCCAGCTGCTCAAGGGCACCGCGGTTGTCTCCTTCATCACCCTGCAGGACCTCACCGACCGCATCGACCAGCTGCGGCAGGCCACCGGCGACACGTTCTTCGCCTACTCCGTCGGGCTGCTGCTGTACTTCGTGCTCGCCTGGCTGCTGCAGGTCGGCATGGATGCCCTCGAGCACCGGGCTGCGGTCGCACTCGGCCGGCGAGAGAAGTCCGCAGGTCTGCGCAGCGTGTTCTTCCGACAGCACCGTCCGAAGAAGGAGGTGCTGGGCTGATGTGGAATTGGTCGCGCGCATTCGATGCGCTGCCGCTGCTGCTCAAGGGCTTCGGGAACACCCTCATCGCCACCGTCGGCGGGACACTCATCGCCGTTGTGCTCGGACTCGTCATCGCGATCCTGCTGCGCATCCTGCCCTGGTGGATCAACTGGCTGCTCAAACTCGCCGTCGCATTCGTGCGCAACACGCCGCTGGTGGTGCAGCTGCTGTTCATCTACTTCCTGTTCGCCAAGCATCCGGTGCTCGCCGGGATTCCGTCGCTGACGCTCGGGCTCATCATCATCGGCGTGCACTATTCGACGTACATGTCCGAAAGCTACCGGGCCGGCATCGACTCAGTGCCGAAGGGCCAGTGGGAAGCGATCAGCGCGCTGTCGCTGCCGCCGGCCCGGGCGTTCCGTTCGATCGTCCTCCCCCAGGCGCTGCGGGCGACAGTCCCCTCGCTGGGCAACTACGCGGTGGCGATGTTCAAGGACACCCCGTTCCTGTTCGCCATCGGAGTCGTCGAGCTGGTGACCTCCGCCCAACAGTACGGCGGCCGACACTTCGCCTACACCGAGGCGTTCACGCTTGCCGGCCTCATCTTCCTGGCCGCCAGCTATCCGACCTCACTGCTCATCCGACGATTGGAGAAGTCCCTTGCCCGGTACTGACGAGACCCCACAGTCCCGCGCGGACGGCGCTGCGGCAGCCCAGCCGGCCATCGAGTTCGTCGACGTCGAGAAGCGTTTCGGCGCCAACGTCGTCCTCCAGGACCTCAACTTCTCCGTCGCCCCTGGCGAGCGCGTCACGCTCATCGGGCCCAGCGGTTCGGGCAAGACGACGATCCTCAGGCTCATCATGACACTGGAGAGCCTGACCGACGGCTACATCTACGTCCACGGCAAGCCGCTGACGCACGAGAAGCGCGGCGATAAGCGGGTAGCGCTGCCGAAGAAGCAGGTGCGCAGCAACACCAAGCGCATCGGCATGGTGTTCCAGCACTTCAACCTGTTCCCCAATATGACGGTCGCCGAGAACATCATCGAAGCACCGATCCACGTGCTCGGCATGTCGAAGGCCGAGGCGCTGGAGAAGGCACGTGCGCTGCTGAAGCGGGTCGGCCTGGCCGACAAGGAGAATGAGCATCCGACGAAGCTCTCGGGCGGACAGCAGCAGCGTGTGGCGATCGCCCGTGCGCTGGCGATGGATCCCGAGGTGCTGCTGCTCGACGAGGTGACTTCGGCTCTCGACCCGGAGCTCGTCGACGATGTGCTCGGGGTGCTGCGCGAGATCGCCGAGACCACGGACATCACGATGCTCATCGTCACCCATGAGATGCAGTTCGCCCGCGATGTCTCTCAGCGGGTGTTGATGTTCTCCGACGGCCAGATCATCGAAGACGGCCCGCCGGATGAGATCTTCACCCGCCCGCAGCATGAGCGCACCGCGAAGTTCCTCTCCGCGGTGCTGGAGCGCTGACCCCAGGCCTCAGCCCCGCACGTTCGTCACTCCCGCAGCTGCAGGAACCACAATGCGGTCTCGCCGATCTTCTTGTGCCGGAACACCTCCAGCCGCTGCGGCAGCCTCGGCTCCGGTGACCGGCTGGAGCGTTCGAACACGATGAGCGCTGCCGGGTCACGCAGCAGCGGGACGCACGCGTCCAGGATCGCGGTCACCTCCGCCTCGGGCATGGGATACGGCGGGTCGGCGAAGATGAGGTCAATGCTGCCTTCCGGCAGCCGCGGCGGCCCTGGCGGCGATGTCGATGTGTCCGACGGTGACCGGGTCATAGGAGCCGGGGCAGACGACCTTCATACGCATCCGTTCGTTCCATCAGGGGCTGGTGACGCTCTCAGACTAGGGCATGTAGCGGCGGTGACGCTTCCACGCCGTCTGCCAGGGCCCGAAATGCTCACGCGGCAGGTTACGCCAGGCAATTCCTGCACGGTGCCGGTAGACGATCCCTTCGACGATCCGATCCTTCGACGATCCGACGGCTGTTCTCAAACGGCCGGGCTCTCTTGCCAGCATTGCCAGGGCAACAGCGGTCCGATTCGCGCCCACTACTCACCGTAAAGACTCGGTGTCGATGCTGTGTAGTCACGTCTCCACCGAGACAGCCCTCAAATGGTGAATAAAGGACACACGCCCAACCGAACTCGCGGCAGCCCGCCCCGACCGAATGAATCCATATCTGTACACCCGACCCCATACACAACGGAATTGACGACCCCGCCATCGGCCGACAACGCAGAGCGATCCGCGCAATCCAGCAAGGCCGCTCTCAATCCGACGCTGACTCCCGCAACGCCTCGAATAGAAGCTGCGTGGCACTGGTCACTGTCTGCGAAAGGATCTCGAGCGGATCACCCGTAAAATGATGGAGCTCGGTGCGAAGGTCACCGCATACCAGGGTTGCCATCCAGACTGTTCCCGGCGGGTTGCCCTCCTCATCTGACGGACCGGCGGCCCCAGAGACGGAGACTACGGCATCCGCGCCGATCCGCTCGGCGACACCGGCGGCCATCTCACCGACGGCCTCCTCGGTTACCACAGGCCCGCGTGAAACGCCCAGGACACGGAACTTGGTTTCGGACTGGAAGCAGACGACCCCACCAGCGAACCACGCCGACGAGTCCGGCACAGCCGCGAACACCTCGGCGAGCTTTCCACCCGTCAACGATTCCGCAATCGCCACCGTGCGACCCTGACGATGAGCTAATCGTCCGACCTCGGCGGCGGCACGGGCCGCCGAACTCTCTGACAGCGCCGCTTCCACGTAGCCCGGCGAACGCTCAGGTGCACTGACTCCAACGTGCCTGCTCACGGAGGTCCTTCCCTAAGGGTGGGTGTAGCGTCCAGGTGCCGTCTCATACGCGCCGCGGCTAGCACAACTCCGTGACCTTCGCCCTCACACGCTCCGTAATGCCTCATGTCATTGTGTCCGCGAAAGTTCATCGCTACCTCACATAGTTTTGCCCGCGAGACTCATCCTGAGCCTGACATCATTGTGCACATCCGGCAGGACTGTTGGGAATGAGGCTAGGTGTAGTTCCTCGGGAGGTTGTGAACGGGATTTGAGGTCAGAGAAGATCCTCGGCATCGAGGTGGTACTGACACGCACTCTGAACCGGAAGTCTTCCATGACTCACCGTAACGCCCCGAATGACCATCGTGGGTGGGCGCCGGCTCGGTCTTGGCGTCGATCATGGCTGGCCACAGCGACGCGCTGCTGAACGCTTCCAGGTGTCCCCGGCAACGGTGTCTCGCTGGGTGAGCCGGCACCGGGCAGGGACCGGTTTGGCTGATCGCTCGAGCCGGCCGCACCATAGCCCGAACAGGCTCAGCGCACGTACCGACTGACGCATGCGATTCAACCGCCGATGGGGCCACACCGGATCGGCTACCGCCTGCACGTGCCGCCTTCGACCGTCGGGCGGATCGTGGCCCGCTACCGGTTGCCTAAGCTGGAGTGCATCGATCCGGCCACAGGTCTGCCGGTAGGCCGATCAGCGCCCTGTCGCTACGAAGTCGAGCAGCCCGGCGAGCTGGTCCACGTCGATGCCAAGAAGCTTGGCCGCAGTTCAGTGACCTGGCGACAAGGTACGTCAAGCGTGTTGACTACTGCACCAGCGAAATCATCCTCGCCAGCATCATCTTTCGTCTCGCACAGCACTTCACACTTACAGAACACTCGCTCGAAAAGGCGCTGCGCTTCCGTCTAGAACTTGGGCACGGGACGCGATGCCGATTCGACCGTATAATCCTGTCGCCCGCAGAACCGCCACCCATCGGGACACCTGCTCCGTTTACACCCTTCCCAGCATTTCCCCAGTAGGCAGTAGACTCCGTGACAATGTCATTGCACGATGCGACACTGAACTCATGGGCAACCATTCGGGACGTCGCGCCGTCGCGTCGCACTCATCACAGCGGGTTCCGCTGGACAGACAGCACCCCCTCGCCCATTGTTCGGGCCGCGGCCTCCGCACGGCCGCGCTGCTCGCGGTCACACTGCTCCTCACCGCCTGCAGCATGTCGATCCCCGCTGACCCGGACGGAACCCTCGAGCGCGTGACCGACGGACAGCTGCGCGTGGGAGTCTCACACAACCCACCGTGGACGGACACCACAGGCGGCGGAACGCCCAGCGGCACGGAGCCAGAGCTCATCGCGGACTTCGCCGCGGCCCACGACGCCGAGGTCGTCTGGGAGACCGGCGGGGAGGAGCAGCTCATGAAGCAGCTGCGCGACGGCCAGCTCGACGTCGTGATCGGCGGACTCACCGACAAGTCGCCCTGGACGACGCACGCGGCGCTCACGACCTCGTACGTGGAGGCGACCGGGAACGACGGCACCACGGAGAAGCACGTGCTCGCGGTGCCGATGGGCGAGAACGCCTTCATGGTCGCGCTCGAGCGCCACGCCCTCGCCCACGCCGAGGCGCACCGATGACCGCTCGTTTCGGCCACACGGAGCTGCCCGACGAGCAGGCGCAGGCACTGAAGAAGGCGATCCGTCTCGAACGGATCTCGCTGGGTGTCATCGCGGTGACGGTCGTCCTCGTCCTGCTCGTCGCCGGCAGCTCGCAGGCGATGAAGGCCGCATGGATCGAGGATTCGCTGTCCCTGCTGCCGCCGCTCGCGTTCCTCCTCGCAGCGCGACTCATCCGGAGGCGCCCGACCGCGGCGAAGCCGTACGGCTATCACCGCGCGATCGGCATCGCCCATCTGGTGTCCGGAGTCGCGCTCCTGGTCATGGGCCTCTACCTGATCATCGATTCCGGCCTCGGGCTGCTCGAGGCGGAACATCCGCCGATCGGCGTGTTCGTCCTGTTCGACACGCCCATCTGGCAGGGGTGGCTCATGATCGCCGTCATGATCGTCACCGGCGCTCCGACCGTGATCCTCGGCCGCATGAAGCTCAAACTGGCTCCTCTGCTGCACGACAAGGTCCTCTACGCGGATGCCCAGATGAACAAGGCCGATTGGATGACGTCGCTCGCGACCGTCGTCGGGATCCTCGGCATCGGCGTGGGGCTATGGTGGGCGGATTCGGCCGCAGCCATCGTCGTCGCGGTCGACATCGTCCGCGACGGGCGGAAGAACCTCCGTGATGCGGTGCGCGATCTCATGGACTCACGGGCCACCCAGTACGACGGGACGAGCCCCGACCCTCTCACAGACCGCGTGGTGGACTGCCTGGGCTCCGCGTCGTGGGTGGCGGAGGCGGAGTGCCGCATCCGCGACCAGGGCCACGTTCTGCACATCGAGGCGTTCGTCGTCCCGGTCGACGGCAGGGCACCCTCGCTCGAGGAGGCCGCAGAGCTGCGCGAACGGTGCGTCGAACTCGACTGGCGGGCCCAGGACTTCGTCCTGTCAGTCGCCGAAAAGCTGCCTGAGGAACTCCTCCCCCAGCTGCAGGACCGCGGGCCCCGCGGCCCGCGTGCTCGCCTGCTCACCACCCACAGCAAGGAGCAGTCATGACTCCCACCGCCGAGGCCGCAGCCACCACCGCGACCGCCGCAGCCACCAGCGGACCCCGCCCGCCCGTTCCTGCACCGACTCCGCGGGGACCCGCGAGCCGCGCTCTGCTCGGCCTTCTCGTCGCAGTGGGAAGCGCCACGGTTGCGAACCGGGACGACGAATCCCAGGCGGACCCCGACATCGCCTGCCCCGGGGGCGACACGTTCGCGCGCGCAGCCGATCTCGCGCTCAGTGAGCCCCGGGGTGTGCTGACCGACGAGGGCATCCAGCTCACGTTGTTCCCCTCTGCCTGCTGCACTACGGGCCAGGCGAGTACATCCGCGGCGACTGGGAATGGAACCCGCAGCTTCTCGCCAGCCGCGCGACGATCGAAGAGGCGGTTGAGAGTGCCCTGTGCGACCGTGTCTCAATGCCGACAGATCTGCCGACGGACGGGGCCAGCACTTCCGCGCTGCTGTTCGAGATGACAGCGAACGCGGCGTTTCCCACGCTCACGACGTGACTTTCGCGCAATGCTGAGCCGTCGCCGCTACACGGGTTCCGCATCCACCGCTCGATCTACACGCTGCGCGAGGCCGACCCCTCCAGCTGGGCGATCCCCGGCTGCGGGGACGGGGAAGGCCGCTCTCCTGGGGATCCAGTCCGACGAGTACGGAGGCGGCCGCCCCGACCTGGTCCACGCGGAGGTCTTCGCCGGCACGGTGCGAGCAATGGGACTGGACGACCGACCGCAGGCGCACCCAGACCGCGTGCCGGCCGCCATCCTCCTGCTCTTCGACGTCATGAACCTCTTCGGGCTACACCGCAGGCTCCGGGGGACGATCGTCGGCCACCTCGCCGCCTTTGAGATGACCTCATCGATCCCCCCCGACACTATTCGCAGGCGTTCGCCCGCACCGGTAACAGCTCCCACGCCACCTGGTACTTCGACGAGCACGTCAGCCGGGCACAACGGGAAGGTCGATGCGGTTCTTACGGCGATCCCGCACTTCGTCGGTTCCTGCGTCGTCATCGCGGATGATGACGTCCGTTATTCGGCGGAGACGCTCCTTCATCTCAACGACCTTCTCCAGGAGGTGGGCCTCGTGCGTCCGCAGAACCACCCCGTCATCAACCCTTCGGCACCTTCTCCGTGCCACGTCCGCTGGGACACCGCCCGGGCCCTTGTGAACCGGGCGTGGGCGTCCGACTACCCGGGGCACCCTGGGAGTGCGGTCGGAGTACCTGGGCGCTGGCTACGACCCGGGAGTGCCCATTGCGAATCTTGAGCTCATGCGCACAGCCCAAACCCGAGGCGGTGTCCTCGCCGCCGCCGACGACCTCTTCGTCGCCAGACTCCCGCCCACGTCCCGCGCGTTCTGCGGGCAGCGCGTCCGGCAGACATACGACAGCTTCGCGCAGCCGGCGCGGCTGGCCGCGGACCTGTTGATCCTCCCAGTCCTGCCCCTCTCGGTTCGTTGGCGCGCCGTCGGACTCCTTGCGACGGCTGCGGCGATCCTTTTTGTGCCGAGAGGCGGCGTTGGCGTGATCACGGACGCACCGTGGTCCCGCCGGACCCCGCACTCTGGGCGCTCTCTGGCTCGCTGAACGGGGCGTGTGCCCATAAGTCGTGGTGGGCGCCCGAATGCGGGGCGGGGTGCCCTACCGCGGAACGCGGCTGCACACGGCCGCGAACTCACCGCGGTCCCTTCGCCGACGAGAGGCGGTGCTCGCCGCTTCGCCCCTTTCCACGGCATCCGCACCTTCCATCCGCTCGCGCACATACGATGAAGAGACCCGATGACCATCACCCCCACGCTCGTGAACACCACTATCACGCCGTGCCCGGGCGGTCCGCTGCTGGTTCGCGGGGAGTTCGTACTCGCAGGCGAAGAGGACGGCCAATGGAAGCGGCCGCGGCCCAATGTCGTCGCCCTGTGCCGGTGCGGAGCCTCCGGTATCCCGCCGCTGTGCGACGGCTCCCGCAACCTCATCGGCTCCCACGCCCCGGGGGCAGCGTCGAAGGTTCTCCCCGCGCGACTGCCGGACAACACAGACCAAACCCCACGACCCGCTGTCGGATGATCCCTCGACACGCCCCGTCTCCACACGTACGATGAAAGCCAGGCCCGGTGAGAGCCGGGCGCAGCCCACCCCAGGGAGGCACTGTGCGCGTCGCAATTGTCGGAGCGACAGGAAATACCGGTACTGCCGTACTGGAGGCGCTGGCGGCGACCCCAGAGGTGACAGAGGTGGTTGGGATCGCGCGCCGCATGCCGGACACCACGGTCGCCCCGTACGACGGGTGTGACTGGCGTTCCATCGACGTCGCAGCAGCCAGTCCGGAGGGTGAAGCGATCGCGCGACTGGCCGACGCGTTCGAGGGGGCCGATGCGGTCATCCATCTTGCCTGGCTCATTCAGCCCAACACGGAACGCGAGCTGCTGCGCCGTGTGAACGTCGACGGCACACGTCGGGTGACGGAGGCGGTCGCCCGTGCCGGCGTCCCGCACCTCGTCGTCGCGTCCTCCGTCGGGGCCTACTCCCCGGACGACACGGACGATGAGGCGACCCGCCGTGACGAGTCGTGGCCGACGGATGGGATCGCTACGTCGCACTACAGCGTGGACAAGTCCGCTCAGGAGAAGGTGCTCGCCGATTTCGACGCACATCACCCCTCCATCACCGTGACCCGTCTGCGCCCGGCACTGATCTTCGGAGGCCGCGCCGCGTCGGAGATCCAGCGGTATTTCCTGGGCTCCTGGATACCGCTGCAACTCCTGCGCTACGGGCGCCCGCCGTTCCTCCCCGTGCCCCGCGGCCTGCGCGGCGTCCAAGCGGTCCACGCCGACGACATCGGCCGCGCATATGCGGCGGCAGTTCTCGCACGCGCACCGGGAGCGTTCAACATCTGCGCCGACGACACGATGGGGCTCAAGGACCTCGCAGACATCATCGACCACGGTCGGTTCGTCGAACTACCCTCAGCGGCCCTGCGCACAGGGCTGGGCATCGGCCATCGCACCGGGCTGGTCGCGGCGGACACAGGGTGGATTGACATGGCGGTGGGCGTCCCGCTCATGGATGCGTCCCGGGCGAAGGCGGAACTGGGATGGGAACCGCGCGTCTCCGCAGCTGACGCGCTGCGGGACCTGCTGAACGGGTTCATCGCGGGCACCGGCACCGATTCGGTGCCTCTGCGACCGCGCCGGGCCTCCGGCACCGCACCCCGCACCTCAGCGGTGCCTCCCGCTGACAGGGAGCTGCTGGGGATCTACCTGGACGATCACCTCACGGGAGCGACCGCCGGTGCGCAGCGCGTGCAGCGGATGGCAGACGACTTCGTCGATACACCGTACTTCGCTCCGCTGTCGGAGCTGGCGATGGAGATCGACCGCGAACGTGCGCGGCTCGCAGCTCTGATCCCGGCGCTCGGCCTGACCCGCAAACCGCTGCGTCAGGCGGTGTCCTGGGCGGGAGAGCACGTCGGGAGACTTAAGGGCAATGGAGCGATCCTGGGCCGCTCACCCCTCACCCCGCTGCTGGAGACGGAGCTGATGCGCAGCGCGGTCATCGGGAAACTGGGTCTGTGGCAGACGCTCGCCGCCAACGCCGAGGCGTGGGGCCTGGCAGCTGCCGAGTTCGACGAACTCGTAGCGCGCGCCCACGCCCAGCTGGAGACTCTCGACGCCGTCCACGCGTATCTGCGCACTCGCGCGCTGCGCCACGACGGCGACGCTTTCGACCATCGCAGCGCCCACAGCCCAGTGGGCGCGCAGGGAACCTAGGAAGGGGGCATCATGGACGACGTGAACGACCTCCGTCGGGCGGCCGTGTCCCGCAACGCGGAGGACACAGACCCCCGCAGTACGGAAGCGCAGAAGGCCGACGCGCAGACCGCGGAGGCTAAGAACACCGCAGATAAGCACCTGGTGAGTGATGACGAGGTCGCGGACGAATGGGGCAAGGAATCCTTCCCCGGCAGCGACCCGCCGGCGAACTACTGAGAAGAGGGCGAACAGGTGCGAGCAGTCACCCGGCAGAACACCGGGAAGGTGCCCGCCGGCACAGTTTCCGGGTTCTAGGGCGTGTGTCCTTTATTCACCATTTGAGGGCTGTCTCGGTGGAGACGTGACTACACAGCATCGACACCGAGTCTTTACGGTGAGCAGTGGGCGCGAATCGGACCGCTGTTGCCCTGGCAATGCTGGCAAGAGAGCCCGGCCGTTTGAGAACAGCCGTCGGATCGGCGAAGGATCGGATCGTCGAAGGGATCGTCTACCGGCACCGTGCAGGAATTGCCTGGCGTAACCTGCCGCGTGAGCATTTCGGGCCCTGGCAGACGGTGTGGAAGCGTCACCGCCGCTACGCCGCTGACGGCACGTGGGCTCGTGTGCTGGCTCGGGTGCTCTGTGATGCCGATGCTGCTGGTGACATCGATTGAGTTTCTCTGCAGCAGATTCTGGCTGACATTCGAGTCCCACGGGCCGACGGTGGTCGTCCTCACATGCCCGGCCGCTGTTCTGGCTGATCGGGCCTATGGGCCTAAAGCCGATCGCGAATACTTGTGTTCGCGTGGCATCCGGGCCGTAAT